>CAYXFQ010000041.1:0-9242 GCA_964464345.1 uncultured Methanomassiliicoccales archaeon
TCCACCTGCTCTCCCTTCTCCTCCAGGGGAGAGCGGAAGAAGTCCAGGTTGAAGACCGGGCCGATGATGTACTGCTCCATGCGGGCGTCTTTAAGGAAGTCCTCCTCGATGACGCCCTGGGCGATGAGCTGAGCGGACTTCTCCTGGAACTGCTCGGGGGTGCTGGCAGTGAAGAACCCCCTCTCCAGCTTCTTGACCTTGTGGTGAACCTTGATGATGGTGAGCCCGTCGATGTCCTCCGGCCTCTCCACCTTCTTTGGATAGGGAAGTCCCGCCTTCTCCAGTATCCAGTAGTAGTCGCGCTCGTCGCCCCTCTCCTCGGAGCGGAGCAGGTTGCGGCTGCCGACGATGGGGACGACGAAATCGTCCTCCACCTTGTCGATGCCGCAGTAGGACACAAAGGAGCGGTTGGGGATGAAGAGGACGTTGTCGTCCATCAGCCCCTGCATCAGCGAGGGCTGGAGGATGTCCCGGAAGCGGTCCAGGATGATGGTCTCGTCCACCATGCCCCGGTACACCCTCCCCTGGGAGTCGCGGAAGGCGCGGAAGTAGCGGTCGAAGGTCGCGTCGCGACCCTTCTCGCAGATCGCCAGCGTCCGGAAGCCCTCTGAAACGGCTCCGTCGCAGGCGTCAAGGGCGGAGTGGGACGCCACCATGCCTATCTTGGCCTCGTCCAGATTGTAACCCTCCAGACGGGCGAGAACATCCTCTCTGTCGATCATTTTCAGCCTCTTGCAACGTAAAGACGGAAGGTGATATAATACACTTCAGACCGCGAGCAGCAGGACCACGCCTATGAAGACCACGGTGCCCAGCATGTCCATGGTGCTGGTGGCCAGCGGGATGCTGTGATCGTCAGGGTTCAGATCAAGGCAGGTGGCCCCGGTGGCGATGTAGTAGCAGAGCAGGCTGAGTATGCCGGATGTTATCAGCCCCGCTATCAGGGAGATGCCCAGCATGATGCCCAGTCCCGGGCTGGTGGCGCCGCTGAGCAGCGCCAGCCCATGGGCGGCCCCGCCCAGCATCAGGAAGACCGGCACCGAGAGCAGGTGGATGATGAGGAAGTTGCCGCCGGCCGCCCGGCAGGGCAGGCGGCGCACCTCCATGGTTCCCATGTGTATGGCGGAGCAGAGCCGGGAGGTGAGTATGCCGCTGAGGGCGTTGCCCTCGTTCAGGAAGGAGGGCAGGAGTATGAGCAGGGCGGCGGAGGTGATCAAGGTCTCCACGTGGCTGTCGATGACCAGGCCGGCTCCGAGGCCGGGGATCAGGCAGAGAATCAGTATCGGCGTGGAGTGCTTGACGATGCGCCGGGCCTCGTCGAACTCCCCCTTGCGATTGATCAGGGCCAGGTAGGTGATGACGGCGATGGCGGTGAGGGCCAGGAAGGAGAGGTCGATGATCCAGACGGGGAAGTTGAGCACCATCCAGGAGGCCAGGAAGATCATCGGCAGGGTGACCAGGTCCCCGGCGGCGGCCATGAGGGGGGAGCTGATGTTGTCGATGTCCCAGTCCCTCTTGAAGCCCTCGCGAGCCATGAGCACGTTCAAGCCCAGGAGCACGAAGCTGGCGAGCATGCCGCCCACCAATGATATGAACACGAACTGGGAGAGGCTGATGCTGTCCCCGCCCATGGCCAGCAGCAGGCCCCGGGCGGCTACGCCCATGGCCAGGGACATGAAGAGCGAGAGCACGATGGAGGCCTCGAAGTTGGCCCGCAGCACCGAGCCCTTCTTGAAGGAGAGGTCGAAGGTGCCGACATGCATGGCGGTGCCCAGGCGGCTGCCCATGGCCCCGAATATGGTGCCGCGCATGCCGATGGCGGCGTAGACCACGATCATCAACCCCGGCAGGAGAGTGAGGTAGTCCGTCAGGGTGCTGAGGAAGAGTCCGGCGGCGAGGGCCACCAGCGAGGAGACGACCGTGGAGGCGAGGCCCATGGAGAATGCCTCCCTGTTGTCGCCTATGAAGCAGAGCGCTCCTCTCCTCACCAAAAAGAATCACCCCATAATAGTCGGCACAGCTAAGTCCCGATTGTATTTATGCTTGTTTGACCGAAACGATAAATATTGATATTCAGTACGAATATGGCGAAGTAGGCAGTGGCCTCGTCGCAAGGTGAGCACGCCGTGAACGCTATGTACTGGCCCCCATGGGGCGACAGCCGCTCTAAGTCGAGACCTTTCTCACACATCCCCTCGGAGGGGAACCCTGATGTCTGATCATACCGAGCACATCGATCTGAATGCGATTGACATGAGTCTGAAGGAACTCCTCACCGAGATGAAGGACATCTCGGAGGTGGTCGTGGACCTGGCCTACGCCGCGCTGATGTTTGACAGCGTGGACATCGCCCAGGAGGTCTCCCACCTCGAGGACGACATGGAGGACCTCCGCTACGCCATCCGCATCAAGGCCATGCTGGCCGCCCGCAGCAAGGACGACGCCATGCAGCTCTCCGGCCTGCTGCAGATCGCCAACGCCGCCGGCGACATCGCCGGTGCCGCGGAGGAGATAGTGAGCCTCCTGGAGTTCCCTCTGGAGCAGAGGCCCTTCCTCTCCTTCATACTGAAGGAGTCGGAGGAGAAGATCCGCATGACGCACATCTCCCCGGAGTCCGAGATGGTCAACCACACCATCGGCGAGCTGGGGGTGGAGTCCAACACCGGCATGCGCATAATCGCCATCAAGGGCCGGCATGGCTGGATCTACGACCCGGAGCCGGACATCAAGCTGCGCCCCCGCGACGCCATCATCGTGCGGGGGACCGAGGACGGCTTCCGCGAGCTGTCCCTCTACGCCTCCGGGGCGGAGCCCTGGGTGCTGGAGGTGAGCGAGGATGGATGAGACCGAGCGCATATTGCTGGAGCTGAAGAACACCTCCGAGCTGATGATCGACCTGGCCTACTCCTCCGTGCTCTTCAACAGCGTGGAGATCGCCGAGGAGGTCCTCTTCCTGCAGGTCAGCCTGAACGAGATGGCGGACAGCATCGAGGAGTCGATACTCTCCATGGAGCCCAGCCGCGAGGGCCTGGTCAAGGCCATGGTGCTGCTGAAGCTCATGATGGCCATCGAGAAGATCGGCGACTCCGCCGCCTCGATAGCCGACGTGGTGGTGCGCGGGCTGTCCCAGCACCCGGTCATGAGCATGAGCCTCAAGGACTCCGACGTGCTGGCGGAGAGGGTGGACGTGGCTCCCGGCGCCGTCCTGGACGGCAAGAGCCTCGGCGAGATACGCCTCGCCAGCCGCACCGGGATGTTCGTGATCGCCATCAAGAGGGGAAGGCGCTACATCTACGGCCCCGGCAAGGACACGGTGATCCAGGAGGGCGACACGCTCATCGCCCGCGGGCCGGAGGACGGATCCGAGATCTTCCGCAAGATGGCGGACGGCAGCATGGACCCGGAAAGCGAGTAGGAGAAAGTGGTAGCCCCGGGCAGATTCGAACTGCCGTCGCAGAATCCAGAGTCCTGCATGATTGACCACTTCACTACGGGGCTGCGAGACCCCGTAAGAAATCAAGCATTTAAAATTTTGCCATCGCCGCCGCTGGGAAGCGGTGGCCGGCAGCACTATTTTCCAGTTTAGGACGAAAATAAAGGGGGGGCGGGCCGCCCCCCGGGGAAGAGCCCTAGAGGGCTTCCTTGATTCTGGCGAAAATCTCCTGGATGTCGCCGATGCCGTTGATGTCCACCAGCTTGCCCTGAGCCTTGTAGAACTCGATGAGCGGGAAGGTGTTCTCCCGGTAGACCTCCAGGCGCTGCCGGACCGTCTCCTCGCTGTCGTCGCTGCGCTGGTAGAGCGCGCTTCCGCAGCGGTCGCAGACGTTCTCCTTGGCCGGAGGCTTGTAGAGCAGGTGGTAGACGGCGTTGCACTCCGGGCAGGAGCGGCGCTTGGTGAGGCGCGACACCAGCTCCTCATCGTCCACGTCCAGGTTGATGGCGGCGTCCAGCTCGACCACTCCGTCCAGGAACTCCGCCTGCTGCACCGTGCGGGGGAATCCGTCCAGCACGAAGCCTCCGTCCATGCTCTCAATCTTCTCCTTCATGAGGCCGATGACCAGCTCGTTGGGGACCAGCCCGCCCTTGTCCATGAAGACCTTGGCCTGGAGCCCCAGCTCGGTCTCGTTCCTCACCGCTTCCCGCAGGAGGTCGCCGGTGGAGAGGACCTCCATCCCCAGCTCATCCTCCATCAGCTCTGCCTGGGTGCCCTTCCCGCATCCCGGGGGGCCCAGCAGCACTATCCTCTTTTCCATGGGTGCGGGTAGGCCATACACGTTTAAGCGTTTTCTGAGAATCCCAGTTCTGGTTCGCACCGCATGATTTTTAAGACCTGTCCCGATTAGCGGAGGGTGATAGCGTGGACGAGGCAGTGATACAGAGCTTGAGGGACGTGGTGGGCGACGAGGCCTGCTCGACCCGCCCCGCCGACCTTTACACTTACGGATTCGACGCCTCCATATACCATCGGAGCCCGGACATGGTCATACAGCCCCGGAGCACCGAGCAGGTGGCGGAGATCATGAAGATAGCCCAGCGTCACGGCCTGCCGGTCATCCCTCGCGGAGGCGGCACCGGGCTCTGCGGCTCCGCCGTCCCCATCAAGGGCGGCCTGGTCCTGGACATGAGCCGCATGGACCGCATCGTCGACATCAGCGTCGGCGACCTCTGCTGCGTGGTGGAGGCCGGCTGCGTCTACCAGGACCTCAACGACGCCCTCACCCCGCACGGCTTCTGGTTCCCTCCCACTCCCGGCAGCTCCGACGCCTGCCAGATCGGGGGGATGGTGGCCTGCAACGCCTCCGGCATGAAGGCGGTGAAGTACGGGGCCACCCGCGACTACGTCCTGGGCCTCACCTTCGTCACCGCTGACGGCCAGATCGTCCGCGCGGGCACTCGCACCCTGAAGGACTCCTCCGGGTATCAGCTGGCCCGGCTCATGGTGGGCAGCGAGGGCACCCTCGGGGTAATCACGGAAGTCACTCTCAAGATCGCCGCCCGGCCGAAGGACTCGGCCATGGTGCTGGCCGCCTTCCCGGACCTCGAGTCCGCCGGCCGCTGCGTCGCGGCCATCATCGCCAAGCCTCTCATACCCTCCTCGCTGGAGCTCATGGATCGGGTCAGCATCGACGCGGTCAACAAGGCCCTCGGCAACCCCCTGCCGGACTGCCAGGCACTCTGCCTCATCGAGGTGGATGGCGAGCCGGAGGTGGTGGACAAGGAGCTCAAGGTGGTCGCTGAGGTGGCCAGAGCGGAGGGCGCCGACGATGTGGTGCCCACCCGCGACAAGGCTCTCATGGGCCGCTGGAACGCCAGCCGCAAGGCCATCATGACCTCCCTCGCCGCGCTGCGCCCGGGGCACTCCTCGGTCTCGCTGGCGGACGACATGGTCCTGCCGATATCCCAGATTCCGGCGGCGGTGGCCGCCTATCAGGAGATCGCGGACCGCAACGACGTCACGGTGGCCACCTACGGCCACGCCGCCGACGGCAACCTGCACACCAAGATGCTGCTGGATCCCTGCGACGCCGACAGCTGGCGTCGGGGGGAGAAGGCGGTGGACGAGATATTCGCCGCCACCCTGGCCCTCGGCGGCAGCGTCACCGGGGAGCACGGCGTGGGGATATCCAAGGCCCCCAACTTCCAGCGGGAGCGCGAGTCGGTGATCCCCGTCATGGTGGCCATCAAGAAGGCAATGGATCCCAATAACATCCTCAATCCCGGCAAGCTCGACCAGTGGGAGGGCAGCATCCTTAGAAACCTGCGCTACCCCTGCCCCGAGTTCCAGGATTAGACTCAAAGGTAGATCAGCGCCATCATCAGCAGCCCCGTCGCCACCAGGGCGGCGTAGGCCGGCCGGTTCCAGCGCAGGACCTTGGAGCCGTCCAGGGGATGGATGGGTATGAGGTTGAAGAGCCCCAGGAAGACGTTGATGGTGGCTATGAGCAGCAGGGCGTAGCCCAGCAGCCCGCCGCCGACAAGAATCGCTCCGATCAGGGCGATGGCCCCGATTATCATGTTGCTCACCGGCCCGGCGGCGCTGATGATGCCGTTCTGGCGCTCGTTGATGCGGCCGGAGATGTACACCGCCCCGGGAGCGGCGAAGAGTATTCCGGTCAGGGAGAGCAGGAGCGCGAAGGCCAGGCCGCGCGGGAACATGCGGAACTCCGCCCAGGCCCCATACCTCTGGGCCATGAACTTGTGGGCGAGCTCGTGCATCATGAACCCGCTCAGCACCAGCAGGAAGGACACGCCCAGGTAGATCGTGTAGTTCAGTGCGAAGACGTCGGCAAGGGCCGGGCCGCGCACCAGTATGAATGAGAACGCCAGAGTGAGCACCGCCATGGCGATGCCGATCTCCCGCTTCTCGCGCGGGCTGAACCTCATGTTGCCATGGCCGGGATTCAGCCTGATGCTGGCGTGGAACTGTCTCTCGATCTCTCTCCCTCCTGCTCAGCACTGACTCCTGCCGCCTATTTCATACTGACGGTTCAAGCGACTGCATCAGCCCTAAATACGAGGAATATAATCGAAGGCCATGAGCTCCTACTGGGCGCATGGCAAGGTCACTCTCGACTGGTGCGACAGCTGCGGCACCCTTCTTCTCGGCCCCCGCTGCAGCATCTGCCGCCAGGAGGGTCGCCCCTTCCAGGTCAATCGCCCCGGGGAGATACGTCCGGGGATGGAGGGCAGCCGCCTCCTGCTGGCGGAGATCTTCCAGGAGAGGTTCGGATGCGCCTACCCCTTCGACAAGCAGATGTTCTTCCTGAACAAGGTCGCAGGCGAGGACCGGGCCGATGAGGTGATAGTCGGCGGCGCGGTGCTGGGTGTGCTGCGCTTCGACCTCGCCACCGGGAAGCACGCCTTCGACCTGCGCCTGCCTGGGGCGTTGCTCCTCAAGGGGCACGCCACGCGGGGGATTGTCAACATCAGCGCCAAGGGGCACCTCAAGGGGAAGAACCTGGATGGCGAGGCGGTTCTGGAGGCCGTTGGGGCATTCTCCGCCGGGGATCCAATCCTGGTGAGCGCCGGATCCCTCTGGGGCGCCGGAGTGGCGCTGGCCGACCATGACGCCATCGAGCCCGCCGAGAGGGCGCTGCGGGTGCGGGACATCGCCCGCGCCGGGGAGGCCCCGCCGCTGCCGCCCTCCGACAGGGAGACCTTCGTGCGGGCCAACCGCTCCCACTGGCGGCACCTGGAGAAGAAGGCGGTGCGGGAGATACGCTCCTACCTGCAGCGGGACCGCCGCCCCCTCTCGGTCTCCTTCTCCGGAGGCAAGGACTCGCTGGCCGCCCTGGGGGTGGCCATGCGGGCCGCCGACAACCTCGAGCTGATATTCATCGATACCGGCCTGGAGTTCCCGGAGACGGTGGAGTACGTGGAGCGCTTCGCCGCCTCCCAGGGGCTGGTGCTGAACGTCGCCTCCGCCGGCGACGCCTTCTGGGAGCAGGTGGAGAGCTTCGGGCCGCCCGCCAAGGACTTCCGCTGGTGCTGCAAGGTCTGCAAGCTCGGCCCGGTGACCGACCTGATCGCCCGCCGCTACCCGGAGGGGACGGTGACGGTGGAGGGCAACCGGCAGCTGGAGTCCTTCTCCCGCTCCCGCATGGGCCTGGTCTCCCGCAACCCCTTCGTCCCCGGCCAGACCAATCTCAACCCCATACGCGCCTGGAGGGCGGCGGAGGTATGGGGATACATCTGGTGGCGGGGGCTGGAGTACAACCCGCTCTACGAGCAGGACTACGAGCGCATGGGCTGCTACCTCTGCGCCTCCTGCCTGGGCAGCGAGTGGGAGCAGACCCGCCAAGGCCATCCTGAATTGCATGCCAAGTGGGAGGAGAGCCTGCAGGATTGGGCCGCCGACCGGGGCCTGCCTCCGGAGTACGTGGACCTCGGCTTCTGGCGCTGGAAGGTGCATCCGCCCAAGATGCTGCGCCTGGCGGAGGACCTCGACCTCCGCATCCAGCCCAAGGGGGATGGGGACCTCTCCATGCGCATGCTCAAGGGAGCTTCCCCCTGCGCCGCCGGAGGATACTCCATGGAGGCGGTGGTGGAGCTGCCGCGGAGGCGGGACTTCTCCTACGTGGAGGATGCCCTGCGCGCGCTGGGCGAGGTCCGCTACAACCCCGAGTTCGAGATCGCCCTGCTCCGCCATCCGCGGGGGACCGCCCGCCTCTTCGGCGGGGGGCAGGTGTCGGTGACCGCCGTCAGCGCCGCCGATGCCGAGGCGGTCTTCGAGGATGCGGTGAAGGCATTGCTGCGATCCCAGCTCTGCACCGAGTGCGGCATCTGCGTCCAGAGCTGCCCTCGCGAGCTCATTCAGATCGATGGAGGCATGCGCAGCCATCCCGACTGCGACGCCTGCGGCCGCTGCCTGCCGTCCTGCATGGTCACCCACTACTACGACAAGCTGGGAGCATAGGAATTCTCTATAAACGAGGGGGTCATCACCAACTATGGACAACACCATGGCCATGGCGGCCGTCCTGGGCATCGCGCCGGCACTCGCCCTGATGTACCTGGCCTTCCGGGACTTCACCTATCCACGGATCGAGGAGCCACTATTCGACGATCGCTCCTTCTTCGGACTCTTCGCCGCCGGCATGGTCATCGGCGTGGTGCTCTTCGTCTTCTACACCTGGCTTCCCTGGACCTCCCTGCTGGTGGCGGTGTCCTTCGCCCTCCTGCAGGAGCTGGTCAAGCTGGTGATAATCAACCTGCCTCGCTTCCAGCGGAAGCTCGACAGCGCCTTCTACGGCAGCGCCCTCGGCCTGGGGATGGGAAGCACCCTGGGCTTCGGCATGGTCTTCTACCTGCTGACCGCGCTGGGCTCCGACAGCCCTGCCGCCAGCGACTGGATGATTCTACTCATGCTCGCTTTGCAGCAGGTCTTCCTGCAGTCCGCCAACGGCCTCACCATCGGTGAGGGGGTGGTGAGGGGATACACCTGGGAGTACCTGGCCCAGGCAGTCCTGGTGAACATCGCCTTCCAGGGCACCATGCTCCTCTACTACCTGGACGTCGTCCCCTGGTATCTGGCCATGCCCGCCGCGCTGGCACTCGTCGCCATCTACTACGTCTACATGCACTGGAGGAGATTGCCCAATCTGGTCCGTCAGGCCATACGGCACTACGGCCTCTCTCAGAAGGAGTATTTGGATAAAGGTAAATAGCCGACAAGGGAATCTCTTCCTCATGGCGGCCGGGAACTGGGCCAAGGGCATCGTGCTGATAATCGCATCGCTGCT
>CAYXFQ010000042.1:0-8868 GCA_964464345.1 uncultured Methanomassiliicoccales archaeon
GTAGCCTATCACGCTCTCGCTGTGAGCGACTATCTTCACCTCGTGCACTAGGTAGAGGGCAGGCAGCTTGTCAATGACATGCTCCTGGAGGTCGTAATAGAAGTCTCTGCGCTCCTCTTCATCGACGGTGGCATCCGCAGCCCTCGAGAGGCTATCGTATCCCGCGTCGTTGTAGTAGGAGTCCTTCTGCATGCTGTCGTGTAGGAAGAAATGCCGCGGGTATGGCCCCCAGACGAAGTAGCCGCTGCGGAGAATCATGTCGAAGTTTTTCTCATTCGTATGACTCTCGAAGCTTCCAGGATCCAGTGGCTTGACCTGGACTTCCATGCCGGCCTCTCTCAAGGCGGCGGATATGTACTCCGCCATGTCGGTGAAGCGAGCTGCCCAAGCGTCGACGCTGGACAGGATGAGCGTGGCGCTGAACTTCTCACCGTTCTTGTAGTAGAATCCATCGCTACCCTTCTCCCATCCTGCAGTCTCCATGTAGGTGGCCGCTTCTGCAAGGTCGCGCTCCAGGAGCTCCAAATCCTCATCGACGTAGTCCATGATGGGAGATATCGCGCGACCACGGGCGGCTTCGCCATGGCCCTTGAGCAGACTCTCGACAATGGCCTCGCTGTCAATGATTCGTGCCACTGCCCTTCTCACGTTTACGTCGGAGAAGGGGCGCTCCTCCTTCACAGTGTTGAACTGCAGGAAGTCAGTGAAAGTGGTCTGCTTGATGTTGACAGTTATCTCTCCGCTTCCTCCCAGGGTGAACCAGGGCTTCTTCTGCAGCTCCGCCACATCATTCTCGGAGACCTTGAGGATCATGTCCACATCTCCGGCCTTGAGGGCGTTCTTGCGAGCGCTGGGGTCGGGAAGGACCTTGAATCGAATCTTCTTGAGGTCCGAGTAGTCTTCCTCGTAGTATTCCTCGTTGCGCTCAAGCACGATTTCCTCGGGGCTCTCGGAGACGAACTTGAAGGGGCCGGTCCCTATGACCTTCCCGTTCCACTCGCCCTCTCCGTCGGCCATGTTCGGAGACATGATGGGCCATGCGACGTGAGTCAGGTAGTAAGGCAGGCTCCCCATAGGGCTGTCGTCCTTCATGATGAAGCGCACTGTGTGGGAATCCACGGCCACAATCTCTTCCACTGGCCTCAGCACTCCATAGGTCTTGACAAAAATGCCATCCCTATAGGAGAACAAGACCGCCTCGGCGTCGAAGTCGGAGCCGTCATGGAACTTGACGCCCTCTCTGAGCTTAAACTCCCAGATTTTACCATCTTCCCCGATTGGCTCATAGCTCTCCGCCAATCCCGGTACAAGGTTGAGGTCATTGTCCAATCTCAACAGTGTTCCATATATCTGGGACCATACGAAGCGAGCATCGCCATCCGCGAATTGCTTGTTGTACCAATTCTTGACGTCGGAGCTGATGGCCACTACCAGAGTATCCTCCTCCCCTTTATCGCCCATGAGGAAGATAACCGAGGTCGCCACCATCATCAGGACGACGACGACCGCGACAGCCTTCCCTAGGGTGATCTTTGCAGAAGACTTCATTTACGCACGACTCCAATAACCAAATCACAACTCCCCGCATCATCTATCGGCCGTCGGCAGACGACGGGAAATGGGTTGTGTAACACGAATTCTAAATAGATGATACCGTATTTAATCGTTGCTTGAAGCGGGCATTCATCCGCTTGAGAGAGTGACCATAGATGCAAGACAGCAACAAAGCTCAGAATCCTCGCCAGAGGGAGTTCTTCGACAACGCCGCCGCCACCTGGGACGACACCGTCCAGCATGACATGGAGAAGCTGGAGGAGATCGTGGGCCAACTCGACCTGGCCCCAGGCGAGGCGGTCATGGACGTCGGCACCGGAACTGGCGTGGCCATCCCCCTACTGGCCGCGAAGGTGGGGCCTGAGGGGTCGGTGAGGGGCGCGGACTACTCCCCCGAGATGCTCGGCATCGCGAGGCAGAAGCACCCGCCCGAGCGCTTCCCGTCCGTGGAGTTCCACCTCGGTGACGTAACTGAGATGAACATGGATGGCGAGCTGGACGCCGTGCTATGCTACTCATGCTTCCCCCACTTCCTCGACCAGGCGGGGGCCTTGAAGAATCTCGCCGCCGGCCTCCGCCCCGGAGGGCGGCTGATGGTGGCTCACTCTCAGTCCCGGGACGGCATCAACTCCATGCACCGCGAGGTCGACGAGGCGGTGCAGGAGGACCATCTGCCCACTTTGCACGAGATAAAGGCGATGATGGAGGCCGCCGGCCTCGAGTTCGTGCTGGGAGTGGACAACGAGGAGATGTTCTACCTAGTGTCCCGGCGCCCCGGGCCCTAGAAGTCCTTCATGAATCCCATGAAGCCGCTGACGGTGCGGGCCATGAGTCGGGCCAGCTTCTCCCAGCTGATCTTGGAGAGAGGGCTGCGCGGGTCGCAGAGGGCGATCATCATCTGAATCATGGTCTCCTTGGCGTCCTCATCCTCATCTTCCCAGATGTCGCGCAGAAACTCGCCTCCCTCCTCCTCATCGGGCGGGAAGTGGGCGAGGGAGTTGTCGATCATCCGCACTGACATCTTGATCAGCTGGTTCTCGTTGAGTCCGAGCTCCCGGCTGTCCTCCACCATCGCGCCCACGAAGGCCTTCATCCTCTCCCAGTCGTCCCGGGTGTCCACCGGCCTCTCCGGCTTCTTCTCCTTCCCGCTCCATATCATGAGTCAGTTCACCTTCTTGTCTCCCCTCAATATCCTCCAGGTCTGACGGCGGAGGAGGTTGCGAGAGACTATGCGCCGGAAGCTGCGGTTGCGGCGCATCAGGCTCAAGAGCTCCCGATAGCCGTCTCGGCACTTCCAGGAGTCTAGGTATGTCCTGTACCCTTTATCCACATAGCGTTGCAGGAGCTCCCTGCTCATGCCTCCCGGGACCTCATAGGCGCGGAGGTTTCCCTCCCAGTCTCCCGGGCCGAGATGGCCGGCATCCTCAAGCTCCTGCCAGATCTCGGTTCCCGCCAGGTAGTCGAGGATGTTGATCTCCACCGCATGGGGGCGGAGGGAGCGGATGAAGTCCACGGTCCTCTGCAGGTCCTCCTCGCTCTCCCCCGGGGCGCCCATGATGAACGAGGTTATGACCATCATCCCCACCTCCTTGGCGTTCCGGACGGCCTCCGTCACCTCTTCGGGGGTGATGCGCTTGTCGTAGTACTCCAGAACATGGGGGCTGGCGCTCTCCGCCCCGAAGAAGATGACGTCGAAGCCCGCCTCCTTCATGCGGCTCAGGAGCTCCAGGTCGGCGTTGTTCACCCTCCCCTCGCAGTAGAGGTCCATGTCCACCCCCCTCTCGACGATGAGCTCGCAGACCTTGAGGGCGAAGCTCCGCCTCTGGGTGAAGTTGTCGTCCACGAAGACCGCCGCCCGGTAGCCCTGCCTCCAGAGCGACTCCAGCTCGTCCACCACGCTCTCGGGGCTGCGGCTCCGCCATCTCCGCAGGGAGAAGGAGGCGCAGGAGCAGTAGCGGCAGCCGTACGGGCATCCGCGGGAGGAGAGCAGGGTGGTGAAGAGCCCGGAGGTGAGGGCGATCCCCTGGTGCATGTAGCCGTAGTCCACGTCACCGAGCTCGCTCCGATCCAGAGGCGGCAGGGAGTCGAGGTCCTCGATAATCGCCAGCGGCCGATCCACCAGCTCCCCGTTGCGGAGATAGCTGATCCCCTCCACATCATCTGGCTCGATGCCGGACTCCAGGCAGTCGAGGAGCTGGGGGAGCCCCCGCTCCGCCTCCCCCTTGATTATGAAGTCGATGAACGGGTAGCTGCGCAGTATGCGCTCGGCGGTGAAGGTGGCGTGATACCCCCCCAGAATCAGCTTGGACTCGGGGAGCGCCTCGGCGGCCGCCCGCATGAACTCTATGGTCTCCTTGAAGGTGTGAGTGGAGCAGTTCAGGCCCAGCAGGTCCGGCTTCTCCTCGACTGCCGCCGCCAGCAGGCTCTCGGCGTCCATGTTGCGGCAGAAGGCATCCATCAGCACCACCTCGTCACCGGGCCGCTCTCGGCGGATGCAGGCCGAGAGGGAGAGCAGGCCTAACGGAGGCCATCGCTCCTCGGTCTTGCCCGGCGGTGTGGAAAGAAAGATCTTCACCTCAGTTCCCCCATGATTTTTTGGATATATGGATATAAAGAATCTCCTCTTTTTCCGGCCCATGAATCGTTAAATATCCACGCGGCGATTGCCGGGGCATGGCCCCGGAAGGCTATGTCCTGGACTGCACTCCCGATCCGCGCGTGGGGAAGATTCTGGCCCTGCTGACCACCGTAGCCCTCGCCGTCTCTCTTTGGCAGGGGCTCTGGAATCAGGTCGTGGTCTCCCTCCTGGCGCTGGGCCTGATGCTCTTCGCCATAGTCGACAAGGGGAGGACGGTCTCGCTTCCGGACGCCTTCCAGGCTGCTGTGGCCGCTCTGGTCTGGCTCATGGTGCTGGCGGCCATATTCAGCCGCATGCCCCTCCTGCTCTGGGCCAGCAACGTGGTCCTGGGGCTGATCCTCGCCGCGCTGGGCTTCATCCTGGTCTACTCCCTGCTGCGCAAGATGCCGGAGCAGGACGGGAGGGCGCTGCCCATCTCCCTGCTCGCCACCAGCTTCGCGATGGCCATGGCTCTGCTGTTGCAACTGGGACTCTTCGCCTTCGACTCCCTTCTCGGCTGGGAGCTGCAGGGGAGCATCCAGTCGGTCATGTCCGCATTGGCGGGAGTGGCCCTGGGCGGCCTGCTGATGTCACTTGCCCACTTCCTGCGCCGGGACAGCGGGGGAATCTTCACCCGCATGGTGGCCTGCTTCATCAAGGTCAACCCCCAGCTGCTGCCCACCGAGAAGACCAGCGAGCAGGACTCGCTCCAGGCCCTTCTGGCTGACGGGGAGAGCGAGAAGCTGGAGTTCAAGTCCACCTTCCGCCTCAACCTCCACACCGGCAAGAGGGACAAGCGCATGGAGAGGGCGGTGCTGAAGTCGCTGGTATCATTCCTCAACAGCGCTGGCGGGACCCTGCTCATCGGCGTGAACGATGACGCCGAGGTCATCGGCATCGATCTGGACTCCTTCGAGAGCCTCGACAAGCTGGGCCTGCACTTCACCAACATCATCGCCAGCCAGATAGGGAACAGCTTCCTCCCATTCATCTCCTTCCGGCTCATCCCGGTGGGGGACGTCTTCGTCCTGCGTGCCGACTGCCGCCCGAGCAGCGAGCCGGTCTTCCTCCGGGACGGGGGGGAGGACTTCTTCTACATCCGATCCGGGCCCTCCTCGGTGGAGGTCAAGGGCCGGGAGTTGCTCAGCTACATCGAGCGCCGCTTCTAGGCGGGAGCCCGTATTTGCAGAAACTATATGATTGCCGTCAAGGGATGTTGCAAGGGCATGACTCTGCGCCCATCTCGCCACGGGGGATCCTCCCTGCATTCCAAGTCAGATGATTTTTCGCTGAGATATTCTCGATTCCGGGGGAAGGCCACATGAGCATGCGAACACTCGGCCAGACGGGTGTCGAGCTCTTCCCGTTAGGCATGGGCTGCATGCGGCTGCCGGTGCACGGGGAAGGACTCTCCCCTGTGGACGAGAAGCTCACCAGAGAGCTGCTTCAGAAAGCCGTGGATCTGGGAATCAACTATCTCGACACGGCCCCGGTCTATAATGACGGCAGCGCGGAGCAGGTTCTCGGCCGGACGCTGGGAGGCCTTCGAGACAAGGTGTATCTGGCCACCAAGATGAGCCGCGGCGCGGTGCACTCCCGCCGCGACTGCCAGGAACTCATCGACAAGCAGCTGGAGCGGTTGCAGAGCGACCACATCGACATGTACCTCCTGCACAATGTGAAGGAGGACAGCTGGGAGGACTTCCAGCGCTTCGGCGCCATAGAGGCCATCGATCGGGCCCGGGACCAGGGCAAGATAAGTCATGTGGGATTCTCCTCCCATGCCGACACCCCGTTCTTCCTGGAGATACTCGACCTTTACGACTGGGACTTCTGCCAGATCCAGTTCAACTATCTCGATCATGATATCCAGGCGGGCGAGGAAGGCCTCCGTGAGGCGCACTCCCGCGGCCTGGGCGTGGTGATCATGGAGCCCCTCAAGGGCGGCTTCCTGGCGCGGGAGGACCTCTTCTACCGGGAGCGGCTGCGGGAGATGCAACCAGAATGGTCTCCCGCGGAGTGGGGCCTGCGCTGGGTCTGGGACCGCCCGGAGGTGGACCTGGTGCTCAGCGGCATGAACTCCCTGGCGCAGATCGAGGAGAACTGCCGGGTTGCCCGGAACTCCCCCGTCAACGCCGCCCTGTCCGATGCGGAGCGAGCTCTGCTGGCCTCCATCAAGGAGGAGGTCCCGCAGCGCCTGAAGGCCCCCTGCAGCGGCTGCGCCTACTGCCTGCCCTGTCCCGAGGGAGTGAACATCCCTCGCATGCTCACGCTCTACAACGAGGTCTGGCTGCAGGACGACGATGACTGGTCCCAGGCCATGTACAAGCGCTGCACTGACCGGTCCACGCTGGCAGGCCGTTGCGTGGCCTGCGGGCGCTGCGAGCCCCTCTGCCCGCAAAACCTCCCTATCGCCGCGCTGATGGCGGAAACTCATCGCATGCTCTCCGACGACTGAGGTCATGTGCATCCTTGCCATGCCAACGTATATCATCCCCTGCGAGAATGATTGCCCATGGCCGATGCTGCAGGGCGGGACGTTCTCTCGATTGGGACGAAGGGCCCAGTAGCTTATCTGGGCCCCGAGGGCTCCTTCAGCCATCAGGCGGCGCTATCGCTCTTCGGGGAGACCTTTTCCCTCCTTCCCTGCAACGGCATCGAGATGGTCTTCCGGGAGCTGGAAAGCGGCGGCTGCGAGATGGGAATGCTGCCGGTCGAGAACTCGGTGGAGGGGGTGGTGACCCAGGCCTTGGACCGTCTGGTGAGGTCGGAGGTCCCCATCTGCGCCGAGCATCTGCTGCCGATAGAGCACTGCTTGCTCTCCAATCATCCTCTGCAAGAGATTGAGAGGGTGCACAGCCACCCTCAGGCCCTTGCCCAGTGCAGAGACTGGCTGGATGAGAATCTTCCCGATGCGGAGAGGATGGAGGCGGCGAGCACTGCCGCCGCAGCGAGAATCACCCGCGATGAGGAGAGCTCGGCAGCCATCGCCTCCGCTGCCGCCGCCGACATCCATTCCTTGCCGATCCTCTCCCGCAACATCGGTGATCGGGGTGGAGGCGTCACCCGCTTCCTCGTCCTGGGAGGGGAATCCCCGCCCGCGAGCGGGGACGACAAGACCTCGATATGCTTCTCCCTCCTTGACAGGCCAGGTGCGTTGCATGACGCCCTCCTGTCGCTGAAGGAGGAAGGGGTGAGCATGAGCATGATACAGAGCCGCCCGGCGCGGGGGAGAAGCTGGGAGTATCTATTCTTCGTGGACCTCATCGGCCATAGGGGGGAGGCATCCCTGTCCCGGGCCCTGGATAGTCTGAAGGTCGGCTGCGCCCGCATGAGGGTGCTGGGAAGCTACCCGCGCGCTCAAAGGTGACAGTCGGCGCAGTCCTGCAGGCCACAGGCCACATTGTCGATCTTCCAGGCCAGGGCCCAGTCCTTGAGGGCCTTCACCACGTCGATCAGGGCCCAGCCGGCGGGAGTGAGAAAATAGTCGCTGCGGACGGGGAAGCTGCTGCTGTCCACCACGTTCTCGATGAGTCCCTCATCCTCCAGCTCCTTCAAGCGCGTGGAGAGCATCTTGGGGGTGATGCCGGGGAGATCCCTCTTCAGCTCGGAGTAGCGCTTTCCATCCTCCTGCCCCTTGAAGAGTTCGAGGATGATGAGCAGCGACCAGCGCTTGGAGAGGTATTCCATGGTGCGGTATACCGTGCAGCTCTCGTCCATGGTATACCGCGAGATACTGACAACTATATATACGTTAGTATCTATTGGATACCTAGTATCAAATTCATACCATGGTGTGACCGTGGCATGGGAGATCTGAAAATATGTTCTGCGATCAGTGTGAGGAGACTAAGGGAGGCACCGGCTGCACTCGCGGCGGTGTCTGTGGCAAATCAGCTGCCGTGGCGGAGCTTCAGGACCTGCTGCTTTACACTCTGTCTGGCATAGGCAGGGTGGGCAGGGACGCTCGCGCCAAGGGAATCGACATGGAGGAGGAGGCGAGGTTCGTGACGTCCATGCTCTTCTCCACCATCACCAACGTCAACTTCGACGACGCCTACTTCAACGCCCGCATCGACGAGGCCCGGGCCATCCGGGACGCTCTGCGGGAGGCCGTGGGCGGCGACTACGACGAGGATTGGGTGGTCTGGGACGGCGACTACGCCTCCAAGGCCGTCGAGGTGGGCATTCAGTCCATGGGCTCGCAGGATGAGATTTCCCTGCGCTCCCTAGTTCTCTATGGGCTGAAGGGAATGGCCGCCTACTATGAGCACGCCACCGTCCTCGGCTACCGCGACGTGGAGGTCGAGGACTTCATGCTGGAGGCACTGGCCTCTCTCCGCGACCCCATGAGCGTGGACGACCTCATCGCCCTGGTCCTGCAGACCGGCACGGTGGGAGTCCAGGCCATGGCCCTGCTGGACAAGGCCAACACCGAGACCTACGGCGTGCCGGAGATCACCAAGGTGGACATCGGCGTCCGCGACCGGCCCGGCATACTGATCAGCGGCCACGACCTGCGCGACCTGGCGGAGCTGCTGGAGCAGAGCGAGGGCAGCGGCGTGGATGTCTACACCCACGGCGAGATGCTGCCCACCAACGCCTACCCGGCCTTCAAGAAGTACGACCACTTCGTCGGCAACTACGGCAACGCCTGGTGGAAGCAGAGGGACGAGTTCGAGAGCTTCAACGGCCCC
>CAYXFQ010000043.1:0-8685 GCA_964464345.1 uncultured Methanomassiliicoccales archaeon
GGATCTCCCCCACCACCGAGGGCACATTGATGCGGTTGAAGATCAATGGCGTGATGAAGGCCAGAAAGACTATCAGCAGAAGCACGAAGTACTCATTGATGACCAGGGCGACACCTCCGTTGCTCTCGGCCGCCGGCGGGGGAGTCGGCCTCCCTTGGCTGGATTTCCAGGCTCTGCGCCAACTGCGCCGCAGTTCGTCGCATCCTCACGTGCCAAGAATCGACGGCTTATGTACTTTCGCGTCCACCCTTCCGATGCTATAGAGCATCTGGGGGAGGCGGAGAAAATGGAAATACCCCCAGCCTGATATGATGGGCATGGGTCCCGACGGCTGGGAGGAGAGGGCGGACAGGATTGTCAGATTCATCGCTGACCGCGTCCAGGATGCCAAGGCGGAGGGCGTGGTCCTCGGCCTCAGCGGCGGGCTGGACTCCGCCCTGGTCGCTCGCCTGGCGGTGATGGCCCTGGGTCCCGAGAGGGTGCGAACCGTCTACATGCCCGCCCGGCTCCCCGACAAGGGGGAGGGGGAGATCGCCGAGTCGCTCCGCCGGCTCTGGGGCCACCGTCACTCCGTGATACGCGTGGACGGCGTCCTGGAGGCCGCCGCCGAGGCGTTCGCCGTGGGCGACGATGCGCTGGCGAGAGGCAACATCGCCTCCCGGGCGCGGATGATGGCCCTCTACCACATCGCCCGCCGGGATGGTTTGCTGGTGCTTGGCACCACCAACCGCAGCGAGCTCCTCACCGGCTACTTCACCAAGCACGGCGACGGCGGCTGCGACGTGCTCCCCATCGCCGGCCTCTACAAGACCGAGGTCAGAGAGATCTCCCGTCATCTGGGGATCCCGGGCGAGGTCATCGACCGGGCGCCCAGCGCCGACCTCTGGGAGGGCCAGACCGACGAGGGGGACATGGGCATGGGCTACGATGAGCTGGATGGAATACTGGCCGGCTTGGAGAGGGGGCACAGCGATGCGGAGATCGCCGCAGGCAGCGGCTCCAAAATCGAGGCGGTGGGGAAGGTGCGGGCTCAGGTGGAGAGCAGCCGCCACAAGTGCAAACTGCCCCCGCAGGCGCCTCTCTGAGCCAGGAGTCCCCAAACCTTTATTAAGGCATTTGTAATCACCATTTTCACGCTCCCGTAGTGTAGTGGCCAATCATGTGGGCCTCTCGAGCCTTCGACCCGGGTTCAAATCCCGGCGGGAGCACCATCCCTTCTCCTTTACGATTCCTTCTATCGAACCTTCCATCACCGCGATGGCGTTCTCGAAGAATGGCGAATCTCAGAGATTCTCGAACAGGGCGACAAGGAAGTCATCCAGCTTCTGCTCGAAGCCCTCTCGCAGCGGGCCCTTGATCTTGAGAGTGTCCAAGCTGAGGGACTCCAGGAAGTTCATGTCACCGCGGAGTATGTCCTGCATGCTCTCGATGGTCCTCATGTTCTCCATCCCCTCCTCCTTGCTGGGAAGCTTGGTGCAGACCAGCCCGTAGGGTTTACCGGCCTGCTCCTCCACCACCCCTCGCAGGAAAGCCCGCATGCGACGGGGGGCCCTGCCGAGGTGTGTGGGGCTGCTGAAGATGAAGAGGTCGAAATCTACCATCTCGGCGGGACTGCTCTTCTTCACGTCGAAGATCGTAACCTCGTGACCCCGCTCCTCCAGCCGCTGGGCCAGATGTTCGGAGACGGCGAGGTTGTGGCCGTAGGAGCTCTGGAAGATAACAGCGATTCTCATTGCATCCCATGAGAATAAACCCAATGTTGGTATAAATACTGCCCTTCCCCTGACACGATGCCAGTAGTGGCTAGACAGTAGAGCTATACTAGGTATTGATATACTTAGTAAGGCCTCACGGGAACGATACCCATGCACGGCCCCGGCCTCAGCTACAAAGGCGGGCGCATCAGTAGGATGCAGCTCGCCATCATGATGGCGCTCTACGAGAGGAGCACCTACGGCTACGACCTTCTGAAATTCCTGCGGGAGCACTTCGAGGGCTCCTGGGAGCCGCAGACCGGGGCCATATACCCTGCCCTGCGCCGCCTGCAGGAGCACGGCCTGCTGCTCTCCGAGATTCAGGGCGAGAGGGAGCACTATCGCCTCTCCGCCGAGGGCGAGGCATGGCTGCGGGACGCGGTTGGCCGCATGGGGAGGGGTGCGAGCTTCGGCCTCCGCTTCACCGCACTGCTCATGGAGACTCACGGGCGCATGGGACTGCCGCCGGCCGGCCCCCACCCTTGTGGAGACGAGGGCCTGGAGAACCGCCTGCGGAAGTACAAAGAGAGACTGGAGGCGGAGCTGGAGAACGTGGAAGACGCTCTCCGCCGCCTGGAGGAGGAATCTGAATGACTGTCATCGTCAAGGCCGAGGGGCTTGTGAAGGTCTACGACCGGGAGATTCGGGCCGTGGATGGGATAGATTTCGAGATCAAGGAGGGAGAGGTCTTCGGATTCCTGGGGCCCAATGGGGCGGGGAAGTCCACCACCATCTCCATGATCACCACGCTGATCACACCCAGCGAGGGGAGCATCACGGTGGATGGCCTGGACTCGGTGCGGGACTCCTTCGCGGTGAGGAAGCTCATTGGCCTGGTCCCTCAGGACCTCACCTCGGACGATCAACTCTCCGGGCGGGAGAACCTGCACCTGCAGGCCGACCTCTACGACGTCCCGAAGGCCATGGCCAAGGAGCGCATCGACGAGCTTCTGAGGCTCATGAACCTGGAGGACGCCGCCGACCGCAAGGTGGAGACCTACTCCGGAGGCATGCGCAAGCGCCTGGAGCTGGCCGAGGGCCTGGTGCACAGGCCCCGCATCCTCTTCCTGGACGAGCCCACCATCGGCCTGGACATCCAGACCCGCGAGGTAATCTGGGAGCACATCCGCAAGCTGAAGGAGGAGAGCGGGATGACCGTCTTCCTCACCACCCACTACCTGGAGGAGGCCGATGCCCTCTGCGACCGGGTGGCCATCATCGATGAGGGGCGCATCAAGGTGATGGGCAGCCCCGAGGAGCTCAAGGCCTCGCTGGGCGGGGACCGCATAGTGCTGGAGATGCTGGACGACCGGGACTACATCCCCATGCTTGAGCAGATTCCCACCGTGGACTCCGTGGAGAGCAAGGATGGCGTCTACTCCCTGCGCTGCCGGGACGGCGACGCCGCCATGAGCGAGCTGCTCCGCCGCATAGGGGCGGAGGGGTGGAAGGTGAAGTCCATATCCCGGCACCAGCCGAGCATGAATCAGGTCTTCCTGGAGCACACCGGCAAGTCTCTGCGCGATGAGCAGCAGATGAACTCCCGCGCCAGAGGCGCCGTCCGGGCCGCGGCCGCCGTTCAGCGGCGGAGGAGGAGATAGGATGAGCAGCTTCGCAACGCTGGGACGACAGACCATCGCCATGACCGGGCGGGAGCTCAAGCACTGGTACCGCAGCCGCATCCAGATCTTCATGGCCCTCATACAGCCGCTGATGTGGCTGGGCCTCTTTGGAATGGCCATGGGAGGCCTCACCGCCGGGATGGGCTTCGACTACTTCAGCTTCCTTTCCATGGGAATGGTCATCATCACCGCCCTGAGCACCTCCATGAACGCCGGCATGTCGGTGGTCTGGGACCGCCGCTTCGGCTTCCTGAACAAGCTCAAGGCCGCCCCCATACCGCGCGGGCTCATTCCCCTCTCCAAGATCTTGGCAACCACCGTCAAGGCCACTATCCAATCCCTGATGGTGATGGTGGTCGCCCTGCTCCTGGGCCTGCAGCTGCTCCCCGGCTTCGGGGCGCTGAACCTGCTGGTGATCGTGGTCACCGTGATACTCACCTCCCTGATATTCTCGTCCATATTCGTGACGCTGGGCCTGGTGATCACCAGCCACGAGACCATCATGGGGCTGAACATGCTGCTCAACCTGCCGCTGATGTTCGCCTCGGGGGCCATGTTCCCCCTCGCCAGCCTCCCCGGCTGGCTGCAGGGCGTGGCCAAGCTCAACCCGCTGACCTACGCCGCCGATGCCGTGCGGAGGGTCTCGGTGGATTGGGATCCCGCCATGATGGCGCCGCTCACCCTTGGGCAGGACCTCGTCGTGCTGGCGGTGGCGGCGTTCATAGCGGTGTCGCTGGGCATGCTCGCCGCCCGCAGGGGGCTGAGGGCCTGAGGAGGGGCAGAGTTCCCTCCTGCAAACTTCCTAAGGGGAGGTTTCAGAATGATTGCCAAGTGGCGATGGGGATCCGAACAATCCCAAGCGACAAGAAGAGAGAATGATGAGCGACCCAGGGATGGCTGGGAATACTCCCGGCTATTGCTCCTGGGATTTACGTCTCAACCCACGATTGTCCTCAAGCCCTATATAGCTACGGTATGAGGAGCTGGGCCTCATCCAGGCTGTGTAACGACGACGAGAGGGAGGGAAATTCTGGCATGAATCTCTGCTAAGGAGGGCGGGCGGGCAAAGTATTTATCCTGAAAAGTTCGAGATATACACAACCATTTTTCCAGAGTGATGGAGGATCGGTATGCGGTTGAAGCATGCCAGGAACCTAACGCTCGCCCTCTCTTTTGTGCTGTTGCTTTCCCTCTTGCCTGCCGAGCCCGCACTGGCCTCAAACTCGCAGGTGGTAGGGGATTTCCTGGTCGAGGAGAAGGACGGCGTCATCGTGATTTTGGAATACCAGGGAACGGATGATGTCGTCACCGTCCCAGCCGAGTTGCTCAGTCTGCCTGTGAAGGTGATCGGGTCCGGGTCTTTCCAGGACTCGTCGGTAGTGAGCGTTACCCTTCCCGAGGGCCTGGAGACCATAGAGGACTGGGCATTCGCGGGATGCAGCGAGCTCACAGGGATGGATGTCCCCAGCAGCGTCACCCTCATCGACTGGTATGCCTTCTTGGAGTGCAGCAAGCTGGCCACGGTCACCCTGCGCGAGGGGTTGGTCACCATCGGCATGAGCGCCTTCGAAGACAGTGGCCTGACGACGGTGTCGATTCCGAACAGCGTCACCGACATGGAGCGCACCGTTTTCCAATACTGTGGGGAACTGGTGTCGGCCACCCTGCCCACGGGCCTGACGCAGATTCCCACATCGACCTTTGAGGACTGTGTGAAGCTTGCATCCATAGAGATACCCGTCAGTGTGACCGCCATTGATGCCGGCGCCTTCCGGGGCTGCACGGCCCTGGAGGAAGTGAGCATCCTCGGCAGCATGTCCAGGATCGACCAATATGCCTTCCAGGGCTGCACGGCTCTTGAGGAGGTGAGCATCCTCGGCAGCATCAGCGGGACCATCTACAAGCACGCCTTCGAGGGCTGTAGCTCGCTGACCTCCTTCAACGCCGGCGGCGGTAGCGTGAGCCTCGATGAGAACGCCTTCAAGAACTGCGCCCAACTGCAGTCTGTGGACGTGCCGGGAGGTATAGTCGGAGTCGGCAAGCAGGCCTTCTACGGATGCAACCTCCTGGAGTCCGTCCACCTGTCGACAGGGCTCACCGGCATAGGGATGGAGGCCTTCTTCCGGTGCTACGCCCTGGAAGAGGTGATCGTGCCGGAGGGGACTCTCACCATAGGCGGCTCCGCGTTCGCCTACTGCAGCGGCCTGGAGTCCGTGGAGCTCCCGGGAAGCATGACCACCCTGGGGAACTCGGCCTTCTATGGCTGCAGCCTCCTGACCTCCGTGGAAATCCGAGAAGGCCTTGAGGGGATTGCTGGGTCGGCATTCGACGGCTGCAGCTCCCTGGAGACCATAGAGCTCCCTCGCAGCCTCTCGGATCTGGGCAATGGCGTCTTCGTGGACTGCGACTCCCTGGTGAGCATCCTGTTCAAGGGGGATGCCCCCAGCGTGAGCATGCTGGGGGCGCCGCCGGAGACCATAGTCTACTTCTACGACGGGGCCTCCGGATTCACGGAGCCCACGTGGAAGGGCTACCAGACGCAGCGACTGGCGGCACCTGGTGATGGCGCGGGAGACCCGCCCGGAGATGATCAGCCGGAGGGTGACAGCCTGCTCGGCATCATCGGACTGGTGGCGGTGCTCGCCCTTGCCGGAGCTGCGTACATGTTCATGCGGAGGGGATGATTCCAGGAAGGCGTGACCCTCCGCCGGGGCAACTCATCATGGCGCTGAGCATTGCGGCTGGCATCAGCACTGCGAATCCACAAAGCCTAGCTGAGCCACGGATGAGTCCTCATCCCCATAGACGGTGAAGTACTCCGACGCATTCCGCGAAAACACGAACTTGTCCAGCAGATACTGTCGGCGGTAGCGAAGGCCCTTGAGCTCGCGGCGCTGGCGACGTCTCCGATACCTCCCTATGGGGTAGATGATTAGCACATGGACCCCTGGGAACAGGGCTAAGGATGTTGCCAGACCGGAGTTTACGGAGAGGACTGAAAGCAGGATGAGTATAAACATTGCTGAGATGGAGATTAGGGTGCTCTTCTTGAAGGCGACCTTGTTCTCCACTACCCTCCCATCCTCATCCGATATGTATATCTTCTCGGGGGGGGAAGGATGAACTCACGAGGGTTGATTCCCTTCCTCTCCAGACGGTCGAAGAAGTCGATCAGTGCCTGTCTCTCCTTGTAGCTCACATACCTTCGGCAGTATCCCCGATAAAGGATGACCAGCCCGACCACGACTATCAGTAGATTTAAGGTCAAGAAACCGCCCATGTCAACTCTCAATTCTTTCACCCCCAGTGTCAGCCAATGTCAGTTTGTGAGTGGGGACACGCTGACAGATCGACTGATGGAATAGAATATTTGGATGTGTATATAATAAACTAGCCTGAATCTGACCAGATGCGAGGAGAGATGCGCCTGGCTTCTAATTTGGAGTGGTTGAAAAAATCCATGAGGGATGGCCAACGACGTAAAGGATTGAGGGTGATCATCACAAGAGAATATGTCGCTCAAGTGTTTGACCCTAGGCGTGTGCAATCTTCTCCTTGCGGACGTACCTCTCCAGATCGTCTGGGGTATCTTCCAAGCCTAGGAGTGCTTTGTCTGCCCTGTTGACCACCTTTCTTTTGATTTTTTTGGAGATTTCTGCCGAGTCATCTATTACAACCATTGCCCTATAGCCAGTCATCCCGCCAAGTTCCAGCTCCATCATAGTGATCAGTGCATCCTTTGCCTTGTCCTGGCTTGGTATGCCGAATACGTAGAGGGGCCTACGGCCGTGCACATACACGTCTACGGTGTGCGTTCCTCCCTTCTTATCTTCGATTGTCTTATTGAATTCACACTTATCTTGAAAAGACGAGGCCCGGAAGATTTCCATCATGTCTTCGACAAACGTGCTTGCCACCCGGTCCCGGTCTAGGAACAAGAGGTCCGCTGTCTGCAGCATGGCCTGAATGAGGGAGTTCAATGCAGGGCCGACGTCCTTGGTGTTGCACTCGACATACATGCGACCCTCATCCAAGGATATGCCGTTGGAGCTGATTATCTTCCTCCAGATGGCATTTCTAGTCTCGGTCATGTTGTAGTCTTCATAAGAGAGCCACATGAGGGTGTGGCCCTCATCTGTCAACACCAAGCGACCGTCGGTGGCCTTCAGCACTATACGCAACTCGTCCCCATCGTGATAGGTGAACCCTGTGTGAATCAGATAGCTGTGGAGGCCTATCTGTTCGATCTCCACTTCTGCGCAGATCGATTGTTTGATTGCGGAAATCAGCTGTTCCGGATCCATCTCTTCACGCCCATTTTCTTAGATTCGGCATCTCATAGCTTCCATGTTCGGACGCTCATGTCTGATATGAATGTAGCAAGAGCTTCATCGAAGGTTCTGTATTCGCATGTGGCAGTGGCGAAGCCCTCTGGCTTCCCACCGTGCCGCTGATACTCTTCTGTAATCATATGGATGTGAGGGCCTCTTATCCTTTCGCCTGTGCGCTTGTTTATATGCAACCCGTGGTCGCCATTGTATCTTACGATTATGACATCCCGCCCCACCCATTGAGTGTAAATCAGAAGGATAGAGAAGTTCAGAGGGTTGTCTATGGATTTCCGGAGAGCGATTCGACATGGATATGCGCATTCGAGTTGGAGTTCAGCTCGCCAATGGGCCTGATCCTTCTGCCTCCTCCACTTGGGATCGAGGCCGGAGGTTGTGATCTTAGGCGCAGCGATTATTTTAGAGATTAACTCGTTCTTGAGCAAGGGTCTACGAAGTTCGTGTGAATCGCCGTTTCCCATTCATTCGCCTCCGTCCGCCTATGCTAATCAGGACCTGAGTGTGTGACGCCATCATAGCCTATTTGAGTCTTTATGCCATCTGTAAATTGACTGAGCTTAGCCCTGAGTACAAAATCCTCACTACCGATTTTTCTTGTTGGAAAAGCTTCAGGAATTAGTTTCAACTGTCCGATTTTTCGGTTGCTGTGATAGACAGCGGCCCTCGACGACCATAGTTAGATTCGAACCAGACGTCGCCCGCTGTGCGCCAAGAGGTCATCGTGAAGCGGGATGGGGTTGTCATCGCAAGCTGTAGAACTTGCTAGATCTATGCTCGCGACACAAAAAAACACCCAGTTTGAGCGAACAGTGTCGATGCCTCATCGAGGCACCTCTTTGCAAGGTCTGAGAAGACCTAAAGTTTAAATTTGTAATCCGTAGAAAACCTTAGCCCCAGATAGGGGTAAGGTGGGGGCAAGGGGATTTGAACCCCTATCAGCGGGTTTCCACCACGAGGGGA
>CAYXFQ010000044.1:0-8507 GCA_964464345.1 uncultured Methanomassiliicoccales archaeon
TTTCGTTTCTGACTAGGAAACGAAATCCGCTCTTTTATCTCAGATGGTTATTTCTCAAGTCAAGAGCGTGAGCTCTAGCTTTTAATCAATGATAGAAAAGAAGGGTGAAGGGGTCTTGCGACCCCTCCTTCGGCCTGACTATTTCGACAGAGGCCTGCCGTGGGGCTCGAAGGCCGGGTGCCGGTAGAGCGTCCTCCCATCCTTGGCGCTCAGGTTGAAGAGGCAGAATGGGATGAGCTTGCCGTCCGGGGTGACTGAGTGTATGCAGCACCTCTCCCAGCGCTCCACCTCGCCGGTCCAGGCATCCTGGAAGGCCATGGCGGAGACGGTCAGGTAGTGGGTCTTGGCCCGGTTGACGAAGGACTTCCAGCTGCCGTCCTCCTCCTGGGTCTCGCCGCCCATGGTCTCCTCGATGAAGCGCCAGAAGGAGGAGACCTCCTTGCGGGTGCGGTTGGCCACGTCGTCGGTCTTGGTCGGAGGACCCAGAGCCATGCTGGTCATGGGGAAGAGCGACCCGTCCGGCAGGACGACCGAGAGAGACTTCATGTCACAGTGGACGTTGGCGCAGGAGGTGGGGATGAAGTTGTCCACTCTCAGCATGCCGTGAGTCTGCTCCTCGATGGCCTTGGCCAGGTCCGGGAGCTGAACCCGGTCCTCGTCCGAGGGGTCGATCGGATAGCGCCCGAAGTAGGCGATTGGCTGCAGGTGCACACCCTTCACCACCGGGACGTTGGCCGCGGCGAAGCGGATGATGTCGCCTACGTGGTCCAGGTTGATGTTCGGGGATATGACCGCCACCAAGGTGATGCCGATGCCGACCTCGTTGCAGTTCTCGATGGCCTTCTTCTTGATCTCGAACATGTCGCGGCCCCGGGTCTGCTGGTAGATCTCGTCCCGGGTGCCGTCGAACTGCATGTAGAAGGAGTCCACTCCCGCGTCGCGCAGGGCGATGAGGTAGTCCATGTCCTGCGCGATGCGCAGGGCGTTGGTGTTGACCTCGATGTGCTCGATGCCCATGGCCTTGGCCCGTCGAACGATCTCCGGGAGGTCGTCGCGGATGGTCGGCTCGCCACCGCTCAGCTGCACGCAGCGAGGGCTCTTGACGTAGTCGACCACGGCCTTGAGCATGACGTCGATCTCCTCCAGGGTGGGGTGATAGTGATAGGCGGTGTTGGAGCGGGCGAAGCAGATGGGGCAGTCCATGTTGCAGCCGTTGGTGACCTCCACCACGTTGAGGCAGGTGTGCTGCTTGTGGGACAGGCAGAGCCCGCAGTCCTGTGGGCAGTCCTTGGCCTCCTCCTCGAAGAACACCTTCTGGGGATAGGAGGGCACGGCGGCATAGTCGTAGAGGTCGACGTAGTGGTCGACTCCAGTCCAGACCTGGACCTTCCAGCTGCCGTGCTCGGGGCAGGTCTTCTCAATGAAGACCTTGTCGTCTTCAGCGATCTTGATGGCCGGTATAGTTTTCAGGCACTCCGGACACAGTGCGGCAGTCTCACCAATTTTCTTCTTCGACATCGTCACACCCTAATGCTCACGGATTAATCTCATGGCATAATAACGCTTCTAAATCAAAAATAAAGAATTAAAAGTAAGAGGTTTGAGGATGGGCAGTTCAGGCCTAAGCCCTCTTCTGCTCGAAGAGTCCCTCAGCGGCAGCCAGGGCGCTGGCAGCCAGGTACTCCTCGATCCAGGACTCCCCGGACTTGGGCTCCACGAGGGAGGGCCCAGAGCGGGTAGTGCCCATGAAGCTCAGGTCGGTGTGACCGCCCCTGACCTTCTCACCGTTCTTAGCGTAGACCCAGTCGGTGTCTTCCGAGTCCAGAACGATTCCGAGGACCTTCATCCGGTGGGAGTAGGCGGTGGTGATGGTGGCCTTGCCGCCGTTCACGCCGTACTCGGCGTAGACGGTGATGTCACCAATCTCCTTCTTGGCCAGGTTCCTGTCACCGGAGACAATCTTGTCCTTGGAGCTCTCGCCGTACTCGACGACAGCCTTGACGTCATCCTCTTTCAGTCCGCGCCTGGCGAGGACATCCTTCACTTCAGCAGAGAATATAAATTCCATCTGAATCACCTCACCATGTTCCGTAGGTACCGTAGTCCCTGGCGGCTCTGGTCATGGCAAGCAGGTTGCCGGGGATGGTGTACGGCGGGCACTCGCAAGAGTTACCCAGGATGTACCCCTTCTTGGCGTCCCTGGTAGCCAGCAGAAGCTCCTTGGACTGCTCGTAGACGGCCTTCGGGTTCGGGTTGATCATGAGCTTCGTGTCAACGGAGCCCAGACAGGTCGCAACGTCCTCGAACTCCTCCTTGAGGAGCTCACCCGGGAAGACCTTCGGTCCCTGGTACCCGACGTGCATCACAGTGAAGGGAGACCAGACCAGCTTGTCCCTGAAGACCTTGTAGGAGGTCTCGTGGTTACCGCATAGGTGGTAGAACACCTGCGGGCCGGCGCCTCGCCTGAAGCTCTGGTCCACATACTTGCGCATGTAGTTGGCAGAGAACTCCTCGACCTGCTCGTCGGCAAAGATGTCGTTGTTGGCCAGAACGGATCCAACAATCAGCATAGCGCTGCCGTACTTGTCAGACAGGCCGTCGGCACCAGCGATGGAGGTCTCCACGAAGGTGTCAACCAGCTTGTGAGCAAGGTCGGGCTCGGTGAAGGTGTACATGATGAACTCCTCCACACCGATGAGCTCCGCAGGAGCACCCACCAGATCGAAACCGTAGGAGATAGGAACCAGCGTGTGAGCGAGGTGCTCAGACACATAGTCGTAGAGGTTGTAGAACATCGGCAGGGTGGTACCCTTCTTCAGGTCCTCCTTGCTGATAGGCTCCAGCGCCTCAATCTCCTCAGGCGAGCTGAGGATAGGTCCAGTCGGAACTGGCGGCAGCGTGTCCTTGTACTCCAAGGTCATTCCCAGCTCCCGTATCCACGGGAGAGAGAAGAACCAGTGAGTCACAGGGAGCAGGTCGTACATCTCGGAGATGTATCCAACACAGTGGATTCCAAGCTCCGGCTTCTCATAGAAGTCCCTAATCGTAAACCCGCAGGCCACGGCGGCATGCGACAGCATGATCGGATCTACATCGATCCTGTCATGCGGGTTGTCTACGAAGGGACTCGCGAATCGCTTGGCGGCATTTGCATGCCAGCCATCGACGTCGTTTTTAGGAAACAACTCTTCGTAACCCATTGCAATCCCGTCTCATGTTAGCCTAATGGTGATATATAATCATTATCGTTATTACTTTGGAACTTTGTTGCAATAGTGTCAAAATAAACGGATTTAATACAACGGTTGTTTCACATTGTAGACAATTTATGAAACAACGTTGCATAATTTGCCTAAATTCGACAGTCTCATATGGAAAAGCACGGGACAGCCTTTTTCTATACTGCCAGTATTGACAAGAGGCATGACTCTGAGACTCGTCTCCTGGAATGTGAACGGCATAAGGGCGGCCGCGAAGAAGGGCATGGTGGACTGGGCCCGGGCCGAGTCTCCCGACGTCCTCTGCCTGCAGGAGGTCAAGGCCCAGCCGGAGCAGGTCCCGGAGGAGATTCTCGCCCTTCCTTGTCATCAGACATACTCCCGCCCGGAGCGCAAGGGCTACTCGGGAGTGGGCACGCTCAGCAAGGTGGAGCCCCTGCAGAGCATCGAGGGCTTCGACCCCCGCTTCGACTCCGAGGGGAGGCTGCTGCGCAGCGACTACGACGGGTTCACGCTTCTCAATGTCTACTTTCCCAACGGCAAGGCCTCCGCGGAGAGGCTGGCCTACAAGATGGACTTCTACACCTCCTTCCAGGAGTATTGCCGCAAGCTCCGGGACGAGGGCCGGAGCCTGGTCATCTGCGGGGACGTCAACACCGCTCACAAGGAGATAGACCTCGCCCGCCCCAAGGAGAACTCCGGCATCTCCGGCTTCCTGCCGGAGGAGCGGGCCTGGATAGACTCCTTCCTCGAGGATGGATACCTGGACAGCTTCCGCCTCTTCAACGAGGAGGGCGAGAACTACAGCTGGTGGTCCATGCGCACCCGGGCGCGGGAGAGGAACGTGGGATGGAGGATAGACTACTTCCTGATCTCCGACGACCTGCGGGACAAGATAGCCGGCGCTGGGATAATGGCCGATGTCATGGGGTCCGACCACTGCCCCGTCTACCTGGACCTCAGGCTCTGAGGCCGTTCAGCGCTGGAAGCTACGGAGCTCCCGCAGGCGGTTGATGGCGGCCGCCACCTCTTGTGGCCGCACCGCTCCCCGGCTCCCGCCGAAGCGCCCGATGCTGTCGAGGCCGTCGCCGCTCATCTTTGCGGACAGCTCTTTCAGCAGCTCCTTCATGCTGCGGGTGCCGTCCATGAGCTCCATGCACTCCGCCAGTATGTCGGCCAGGGTGTTGGTCTGAGATATCTCGGCCAGCTGCTCGCAGGCGGTCAGGTCCAGCTCCCCCTTGCCAAACTGGATGTGGCGGAGGTCGCGGGCATCGATGGCCACGTCCTTCCTCCCCCTCCGGGGGTTGAGGCGATGGCTGAGAGGATAGCGATCCCCCTGCTCGCCGAAACTGTCCCCGCCCTCACGCAGGCGACGGGACGGGTTCTCGGCCGCCACCTTCCTCGCCTCCTCGGTGACGTCGCGGACCTCGTAGGCGTCCATCATGAGCACGGTGTCGGCGATGTCCAGGTATTCCCCGGAGCCGCCCACCACCATGAGCGTGGAGATCTCCTTCTCCTCCCAGAGCTGACGGACCCGGTCGATGAAGGGGGTGATGGGCTCCCGCTCCCGGGGCACCAGCTCCTGCATGCGACGGTCGCGGACCATGAAGTTGGAGGCGGAGCGGTCCTCATCGATGAGCAACAACTCGGTTCCGACCTCCAGGGCCTCCATGATGCCGGCGGCCTGCGAGGTGCTGCCACTGGCGTTGTCGGTGGAGAAGGCGACGGTATCCACGTCGCCGGGAAGGGTGCTGATGAAGGGCCTGATGTCCACGCCCGCCACCGCCCGGCCGTCCTCGACGACCGCCTTGACGGCGTTCCAGCGGGAGACCACCATCTCACGGCCGTCCTTGGGGATGTGGTTGTAGACTCCCTGCGCGACGGCGTTGAGCAGTGTGGATTTGCCATGGTAGCCGCCGCCGACTATGATCGTCACGCCCTCCGGTATGCCCATCCCCCAGACGTCGCCGGCATTGGGCAGGCGCATGCGGAGGCGGAGCGAGTCCGGAGATCGGAATGGGACCACGCCCTTGCGCAGCGGAATCTGATTGGCGCCGCTGCGGCGGGGCAGTATGGAGCCGTCGGCGATGAAGGCCACCAGCCCCCGCTCCTCAAGATGGGAGCGAAGCCAGGTGGCGTCCTCCGCCATGGCCAGATGGGTGTAGAGGCGGGACTCGTTGTGCGCGGCGTAGCGCAGCGACTCGTCCACTATGCGCGGGAGCTTCTCGAGAAGCATCTCCGCCGCCATGCGGCCGGCGATCCTGCGCCCCATGCCGGGGAGGCCGGCGCTGAAGCGGACCTCCACATAATCCTTGTTGATGACGACGCTGCTGCGCTCGATGATGACCGCACCCGGGCGGGGTATGCTGATGACGCCGCTCTCCCCTGTGGCCATGCCGCCCCGGGCGTGAGCGCGGGCGGATTCCCAGAACCTCCGGGCGATGAAGTCTCGCAGGGCGATGGCCCGCACCCGGTTCTGATAGGTGTCGGCCGGGAAGCCGGCCTCCGACTGCGGCAGTCGGACCAGCATGCTGCTGGGCGAGGCGTTGGGGTCTCCCTGCACATGGTCTATGAGAAGCGTGAAATCGCCTATCTGGTATTCTCGCTTCAGATCGCGATAGTAGCGGTAGCCCTTGCCGTCAAGGCTGAGCAGAAGGTGACGGAGACTCTCTTCACTGGTCATGGTTAACCTCCAGGAGGGCGAAGCCGCTCTCCGGGTCCATGACCCGTGTGGCTCCTCCTCCCAGCAGCTCCTGTATGAGGACCTCCATCACCAGCCAGACGCGGACCTCGGCCCGGACGCAGCCGGTGACCGACCTCCCGTCACGGCCGAAGGAGGCGTGCATGTGGAGAATGGGGTTAGAATCCTCATCAGGGAATATACTTCCGACGCCAGCCATCTCGTGCACCCCGTCCAGGCGGTGCAGTATGGGCTCAATCGGCCGGGCGCTCCCGTCGCGGGGGCCCATGACTATCTCGGACCTGTCATCGGCGCCGCCGACGGCGCTCACGCTGGCATTGGTAATCCCTTTCTCCGCAGCGAAGGATTCCACAGTCTCGTGAAGAATCTCTCCCTGCCGGAGTCGGAGGACGAAAAAGCGACCCGTGCTCATCTGCACGCTGTCCAGCCCCGTCCCCCCGGGTGCGCTCTAGCGGTACCTGCTGTACCGGTCCAGGAGCCTGGAAATGCGGTCGTAGTCCTCTTTCTCCAGCTCGCCGTTGTCCAGGAAGGATCGGGCATAGTCGCGGGCCTCGCGTATCGAGTTCCGGGATGCCTTGGCGATCAACGTGGCGAGGAAGGATGTGCCCACTGCGGGATCCATGCCGGAGTCTTCCAGCACTTCCCTCATGTCATACTTGAAGGGCTGTATGCGGTGCATGCTCAGCATGGGTTGACGCTTGGTGTCTCCCCTGCGGGGCTTCGCTCTGTTCCTGTTCGCCTGGTTTCTCCTGGAAGAATTCCTGTAACTTATAGCCAAATTTATTGCTCCAACCCATAGCAGACACCTCACCCTACTTAAATTGTTGGAGCCGTCTAAAATTGATTTTTCCGGTCTGGCCACGGCCGATGCGCTCATATATCGCCAGCGCCTTCTCCGATAGCACGAATTAGAAACAGGTGTTACCTTTGACGTTTCCGGCACAAATTGATTGGTCCCAGGCCTGGCGCGACAACTACTCCAAGACCATGGAGGTAAGAGGGAGGGGGAACTTCTACTCTGACGCCAGTCGCGCTCAGAAATACAGTGAGATGGAGCACCTGCGCAGCGATGGGGAGGCGCGTGCCGCGCAGATCCACGTGGAACCCTCCTGGACCATCATCGATATCGGCCCCGGACCGGGGACGCTCACCGTTCCTCTCGCCCGCCGCAGCACCGCCGTCACGGCAGTGGAGGCCTCCCCCTACATGGCCCAGCACCTCCTGGCGCGGGCGGAGGAGGAGGGGCTGACCAACATCACCGTTCACATCTCCCTATGGGAGGACGCCGAGGGGCTGGAGCCTCACGACATGGTGGTGGCCTCCTATTGCCTGACCATGCCCGACATCGAGTATGCGGTGCGGAAGATGAACTCCCTCGCCCGGGAGCAGGTTCACATCTACTGGTTCGCCGGGGTCACCTACTGGGAGCAGGTCCGAGTGGACCTCTATCCCAAGATCCACGGCCGCGAACACGTTCCTGGCCCCAAGGTGGACGTGCTCTTCAACGTCCTCTACTCTCTGGGCATATACCCTGACGTGGAGCTCCTCTCCCGCGGCGGCCTCTACGAGCGCAAGACCAGCCTCGAGGAGGCCATCCGGGACCTGCGGGAGACGCTGGAGCTGGAGGATGGCACTCACGGTGAGATTCTGGAGCAGTATGTCAAGGAGACCTACGAGTTCCGGGACGGAGAGTACGTGAGGCCTGATCCCACTGTGAAGATGAGGGTGAGCTGGAAGCCCATTCCGCTCTGAGAGAAGATCTCAGCGCCCGTCCGGGGCGTCCATCTCCACCACATCGTGGCTCATGAAGTCGACCACCGCGCGGTCGTGTGAAATGAACAGGTAGCTCACGCCAGTCTCCTTCTGGATGCTCTTCAGGAGTCGCAGTATCTGCGCCTGCACCAGGACGTCCAGCATCGAGGTGGACTCGTCGGCAACTATGAGCGATGGCCCGAGAGCGAGGGCGCGGGCAATCGCAACGCGCTGCAGCTGACCTCCCGAGAGCTGATGAGGGTGACGGCTGCCCAGGTCGTGACCGAGGCCCACCATCTCCATCAGCTCATGGACTCTCATGTGCCGCTCGTGGGCGTTCAGATCCTTGGCATGCAGGATAAGAGGCTGCTCTATGGCCCGGGATGCGGTGAAGAGGGGGTCTATGGACTCCTGGGGGGACTGAGCGACGAGCGCCATCTCCCTTCCCAGGTGCCGCAGCTTGCGCGCCGGCAGATAGGTGATGTCCTCCCCCCTGAACGTGATCTTGCCCCCATCAGGTCTCAGGAGCCTGAGGACGCAGCGGGCGGCGCTGCTCTTGCCGCAGCCGCTCGGCCCCACCAGGCCCAAGGTCCTACCCTCGTCCAGCTCGAAGCTGAGATCGTCCACCGCGGTGACGCGCTTGCGTCCCAGCAGCCCGACGCTGAACTCCTTTCTCAGATTCTCGACGCTCAGAAGCATGTCATCCCTCTCCGTTGAGCCAGCAGCAACAGCTGTGCCCATCTCCCAGGCTCACTTCCGGCGGCTCATGGCAGCATTGCCCATGGGCGCTGGAGCAGCGATGGGAGTAGCAGCAGCCCTCGCTCGCAGCCTTATGC
>CAYXFQ010000045.1:0-8458 GCA_964464345.1 uncultured Methanomassiliicoccales archaeon
TCCCATTTGAGCATGGCCAATCTCTCGAAGCCGAAGCCCCAGGCCAGGACCGGGTGCTTGACGCCGAAGGGGGCCACCACCTCGGGGCGGAATATCCCCGCCCCTCCCAGCTCCATCCACTTCCCGTTGAAGAAGACCTCCACCTCCAGCGATGGCTCGGTATAGGGGAAGTAGGCGGGGCGGATGCGGATCTGATGGAACCCCATGCGGGCGTAGAAGTCCCGTATGACTGCGATGAGCATGTCGAAGTCCGCCTTCTCGTCCACTATTATCCCCTCGATCTGAGTGAACTCGGGGAGGTGGGTGGCGTCTATCGACTCCTTGCGGAAGATGCGGGAGAGTGAGAAGACCTTCACCGGCGGCTCCGGGCGGCGGGAGAGGTGACGGATGGTGTTGACGGTAGTGTGGGTGCGCAGCAGAGCCCTCTCCGCCTTCTCCCGCGACCACTCGCCCCCCCAGCCGCGGGAGCCGGTGTCGCCACCGCTCTCGTGGATCTCCCGCACCGCCTCCATGAGCTCCTCGTCCTCGATGAGTATGCTCTCCGGGCTGGAGAGGTAGAAGGTGTCCTGGAGGTCGCGGGCGGGATGGTCCTGGGGCGTGAAGAGGACATCCATGTTCCAGAAGGCCGGCTGGACGTACTCCTCGTCGATCTCAGTGAATCCCATCTGGGTGAAGATGCTCTTGATCTCGTTCCCCAGTCGAGTCAGAGGGTGCTTCTTGGCGGGGAAGGCGGAGGGGGCGAAGGTGTTGACGTCGTAGCGACGCAGCTCGGCATCCCTCCAGCGGGTGCTCTGCAAGAGCGAGGGGGTGATCTGCCCTATCTCCTCGCGGAGCTCCACGCCGGCGGCCAGGGCCTCCCTGCCGGCCTCGCTGAGCCCCATCCAGCGCCGAGTGTGCAGGTTCTCCTGGATGAGGTCCTGCCGACCCTTCAAGTCCTTGATCAGGCGGGGCGGGCTGTCCTCCTCCGCCAGCGGACCGGAGGCCATGCGCTGCAGGAGCTCCTCGTCCGCCATGGGGGCGCCCAGCTGCTCACGGCCCTTATCGCTGAGGGTCAGCGTGCTGCCGTCGTCGCCTTTGGTGATGTCGGCCAGGCCCTTTCTCCGCAGCCAGCCGATGGCGATGCTTCCCTCGCCGGGCATCTCCTCCTCCAGTGCGGAGAGGGGCATGGATCCGCCCTTGGCGTCCAAAATCGTGATGGCCCGCCTCTCCGGTAGGCCCTCCTCCAGAACCTCGGGGCGCTGGAGGCTGTAGCTACGGCGGGTAGACTCCTGCATCTCCAGCAGGCCCTTGTTGACCAGCCAGGAGGCGGAGTTCATGAGCTCCACCTCGCTGCGGAAGTCGGCCTTCTCGACGGCCTCGGCCGCGTCCAGCCCCTCGGGGAAGTCTCCCAGGAAAATCAGCAGTCTCCTCTCATTGTAGCTGAGCCCTTCCAGCAGGTCGGAGATGTTCATTGATTCACGTAAAGATGATGGCTTATAAGTTTTGTTCGCCGCTCACCATTCGAAGCCCTTGTAGGTCATCTCCCCGATATAGGAGCGGGCCTCCTCGCGGCGCCTCTGGTGCCCCTCCAGGAAAACGTTGACCTTCTCGGAGAGGGCCATCTTGCACTCCCCGCAGAGCATCTCGCCGCTGCGGCAGCGCCGAACCATCTCGTCCAACTTGTCGTCGTCCTCCTCGAAGAGGAAGAATTGATACTTGAAGATGGCACAGACCTCGGGGTTGCCGCCCTTCTCGCGCTGCTCCTCGGCGGAGACGCAGCCGCCGGTGAAGGCGCGGCCGATCTTGCTCCGGACCGCCTTCTTGCCGTCAGTGGTGAAGATGGTGGAGTCCGGGTCGGAGGAGGACATCTTGTCTCCGCCTCCCAGTCCGGGGAACATCTTGTTGTGCATCAGCGCCGGCTTCAGGTAGCCCAGCCCGGGAGCGACGTCCCTGGTCACGCGGAAGTGCGGGTCCTGGTCGATGCCGCAGGGTATGAGGCAGGCGACGTTGCGTCCCTGCTCCTCCGACTCCAGGAAGCAGGGGGCGGCCTGCACCGCGGTGTAGAAGATGGAGCCGATGTTGTTGCTGTTGTTGAATCCGAACACCGCTCTGGCGGTGGAGAAGGTGACCTTCTTGGCGACCTTCAGGGCCAGCGGGTAGAGCTGCTCGATGTTGGCGGTGTCCAAGATAATGCGGGTCTTGTCGCGGTCGAAGCCCATCGCCGCCACGTCCAGGGCGTTCTCGTAGGCCATCTCCCGCGTCTCCTCCAGCGAGAGCTCGTGCTTGAAGAGGAACTTCTCGTCGTCGGTGAGCTGGAAGTATAGCTTCACGTCGAAGACGTCCTGGAGCCACTTGGTGAACATCCAGGGCAGGAGGTGACCCAGATGAGTGTCTCCCGAGGGGCCGCGTCCGGTGTAGAGCACGAAGCCCTCCCCCTTGTCGTAGGCGTCCAGGATGGCCCCCAGGTCACGGTGGGAGTAGAATATGCCCCGCCGCAGCAGCGGGTGCAGATCGCCGTAGGATGACAGCCGGTCCAGCAGAGCATCGTCGATCCTGGAGGTACCGAACCTCTTCACCAGGACGTCGTAGTCGATATCCCCGCTGACCTCCCATGGAGTCACCTTGAAATCGGAAGCCATATTGACACCTAGGGAAGCGAAGACGGCTCCCCTAATTAAGTTTGCCGCGGAGGCCCCATCATCGTTATATCTCGACGCGGCGATGTTAATGGCGTGGAAGAAGAGCTGCTGAAGGTCGGGAGCCACGACGATGATCGCTTCGACCGCTCCCGGCGCATCCCCTGGCTGGACATGGACAAGGTCTCCGTCGCTCGTGTTCTCATCGTGGGCGCAGGGGCCCTCGGCAACGAGGTGGTGAAGTGCCTGGCCCTCTCCGGGGTCGGCGCCATGAGCATAGTGGACATGGACCACGTGGTGCTCTCCAACCTCAACCGCTGCCTCTTCTTCCGGAGCAGGGATGCGCAGGACCGGGGCATGAAGGCGGAGATCGTGGCGGAGGGAGGGCGGGAGCTCTATCCGGACTGCGACATCCGCCACTTCGTGGGCAGGGTGGAGGACATGCCCTTCGCCTGGGAGGACCACGACGTCGTCCTGGGCTGCCTGGACAACGTCCTGGCCCGCCTCTACGTCAACGCCCACAGCTACCATCACGGCATACCCTATGTGGACGGAGGCACCGACGGCTTCCGGGGCAAGGTGCAGGTCGTCCTGCCGCCGGAGGGACCTTGCCTGCAGTGCGGCATGAACCGCAGCCACCAGAAGATCCTGGAGAGGCGCTTCAGCTGCACCGGCTCCGACATCAGCTTCTTTGAGAGGAAGATGGCGGCGGAGATCACCACCACCTCCATCGTCGCCGCCATGCAGTCCCGGGAGGCCCTGAAGATCATCTCCGGCCGCAGCGACATGTGCATCCGGAACGTCTGCCATTACAACGGCGAGACGGGGGAGAGCATGGTTCTCGAGCTCGATGTCGCCGCGGGCTGTCAGAACCATCTCTGACTGCAGTCAGGGACTAACACTTCATGTAGCCCACAGCCATTATATTCGCAAATCAACATCCAAAGTTGGGAATCATTATGGCGATACGTCTTAAGGTCAAGAATGCGGAGATGGGCAAGGAGCTCACACTGGAGATCTCGCCGGATGAGACCGTCGAGGATGTCATCAACAGCGCCGCCGAGTTCTGGAACAAGGATTCCGGCGCATACATCATCAGACGTGGCAAGCAGATCCTCCAGGGATCGATGAAGATCTCCGAGATCGGGGTGCTTGACGGCGACGTGGTGGAACTCATACCCGACCCAGAAGGCGGATGAGACATGGGTGGACTGCCCAATGACATCCTGGTGAGGAGGCTCACCAACGAGCTCCAGACCCTCTGCGACTATCTGGGCGCCGACATGGAAGTGAGCGAGGAGGTCTTCAACGAGTTCCCGGTGGAGATCCGCTTCACCATCGAGAACATCCCCTCCTACGAGAAGCACGGCGACTGGCTGGAGGAGATCAACAGCCATTCCTTCTATCTCATCATCGACAAGGGATACCCGTTCCAGAAGCCGCGGGTGCGCTGGGACAGCCCCATATTCCACCCCAACATCATGTCCCCCGACGAGGGTGGCCATGTCTGCATAAAGCTTCTGGACAGCTGGGACTTCAACAGCTCCCTGGTGTCCTTCGTGCGCGGTGTCGAGCACCTCATATCCAACCCCAACCCGTTCAACCCCTTCGGGACCGGGAGCTGCATCGAGGCGGCTGAGCACTATCTGAGCGAGGACTCCGAGGAGGCTTCGGCTTCCGAGGACTCCGGCGCGAGGTCGTGATGGCTCCGAGCGTCATCTCCTGCGAGGGCGAGCCCCCGCGGGAGCGGGAGCCTCCGGGTGAGGAGAGGACCAGCATGCATCCCTGGTGCAGCGACGCCAGCAGGGAGGTCTGCGAGAACTCCCCTCCTCGCACCTACATCTACAAGATTGCCGAGGAGAAGATGAGGAATCACGCCCGGCAGGGCCTGGAGGCCAGGCAGGAGGTCATGGGCCTCATGGTGGGTGGGGTCTTTACCTGGCAGGGCCGGGAGTACACCTTGATCCGGGACGTGGTGACCACCGACCTGGAGTCCGACATGGTCAGCGTCCGCTTCCATGCCGACGGCCACTCCGGGCTCATCGACGCCCTGGACGACCTGGACTTCAACTATCGCATCGTGGGATGGTACCACTCCCATCCCGGCATCGGCTGCTTCCTATCCCACGTGGACCACGGGACGCAGAGGGGAATCTTCAACCAGAGCTACCACTCCGCGCTGGTCCTGGACCCGGAGAGAAGGGAGCTGGAGGTCTACAGCGGCATGGACCTGATATCCTTCCGCCTCTACTGGGACAACTTCCAGAATCCCTGCTAGTTCAGACCCAGATGGCGTGCCGCTGCCGCATGTTGCACTCGTTCTCCCCCAGCTTGCTCATGAGCAGGGGGACCACCGAGTCGAAGAAGATGATGACTGCAACCTCGAAGAGGGTTCCCAGCGGCGCGAGTACCTCCTTCTCCCCGTTGCGGGGCGTGGGCAGCAGGATAACAGTGTTGGAAGCGTGAGAGAGCTTGCTGTTCTCGCTGGAGGTTATCCCCACGACCTTGCAGCCCATGCGGCGGGAGATGTTGGCGGTCTGCACGATGGACATCGTCTCGCCGGTGTTGGATATCACGATGGAGAGGTCCTCCTCGCCGACGATGGGGGTGGTCATGTCGCCCACGAAGTGGACGTCCAGGCCCAGCTGGACCAGGCGGACGGCGAACATCTTGCCGGCCAGCCCGGAGCGGCCGACTCCATAGATGAATATCTTCTTGGCCGCCAGTATGGACTCCACCAGGTCCTCGGGAGCTTTCTCGTCGACCTCCTCCAGCGTGCTTCCTATGTTCTGGAGGATGTAGTCGCAGACCTCGGTTCGCATCAGTCCTCGTCTTCCTGGTCTTCCTCGGCCTTGAGCTCGGCCTCTTCCTCTTCCTTGCGGCGGAGGCGGATGGCCTTGGCGACCTTCTTGCTCAGCACCCTCTCGTGGATGACCTTCATGTACATGGCGTCGTGCTCCAGCAGAGGGGAGCTGGATATGATGGTGATCTCCGGCCTCTCCTCCACCAGAGCCTCGGCCAGCTGCTCGAAGCGGAGGTCGCCCTTCTTGATGGGCGTGAGGCGCCGCTCGTTGCCGTCCTGGTGCTCCACGCCGGCGAAGTGGCTGTGTATGGGCCCCTTGGTGTAGTCGGAGACCCGGTCGAAGAGGTCGATGAAGTCCTGGGCGTCCAGCAGGGCCCCGCCCTCGCGAGCGTGGTACTGGGGGAAGTTGATCACCGGGACCACTCCCTCCACGCGGTCGCAGATCTCCAGGATCTCGTCCAGGGAGCCGAAGACCTCCTGCCTGCCGCTGACCTCCAGCCCCAGCTTGGGGGTGAGCCCGAGGTCGTGCCACCAGTACATGAGAGCCTCGATGTTCTCGCCGATGTTGGCGGCGGCCTCGGCCTTGCTGAGGGCGCCGTAGAGGCCCATGTGGGTCACCACGAGCTCGCCCTGCAGGGCCTGGGTGATCAGGGCCCCGTGGCGAATGTTGTCCAGGCAGCGGTGGGTGAGCTCGCTGTTGGCCGCCAGGTCCATGTAATAGGGAGTGTGCAGCGAGAGGGAGACGTCGATCTGACGGGCCATGTTGCCGATCTCCAGCAGCTCGCCGTAGTTGCTGGCCAGTGAGTAGGCCATGGTGATCAGGGTGTCGTCCTCCTCCACCAGGGTGTCCGGGTCGGAGATGGGGACGAGGTCCTCGCCGTCATCGCGGAGAAGCTCCACCACCAGGCCTTCCTCGAGGTCGGCTAGGCGGACGCCGAACTCCTCCTCCTCGGGATAGCGCTCGACGGTGTTCGCCCGCACCATCTGAACCTCCAATGCGGTGAGGCCGAGGTTGTGGGCGTCCTCGATGCCATCTCTAAGCGTACGACCTTTACAAGACAGGGGAATACCGGCAGGACCAAATCTAATCATGAGCTCACCAAGATGAAACACTAACGGGGGCTATTATTTACTAATATCGTCAGGACAATATGAGAAAGGGCCCCTTTGGGGTATGGAAGCGCTCATTGATAACATGATTGTTCAATCCTTCGTCACCTTGCGAGACATCTCACACGGGCGAATAGGGCTGGCCGTTTTGGAAAGATTTATAAACAATTGCAATATTGGTGCGTTCCCCAATGTCGGGAGAGTCAGTATCATGAAGGTAAGCTTCAAGACAGATCCGAACCTGATTGCCTTGATCGATGAGCTCAAGGCAGCGACCAGGGAGAACGGAGCTGCCATCTGGCGAGACATTGCTAAGAGGTTGGAGAAACCCCGCCGCAACTGGGCGGAAGTCAACCTCAGCAAACTCGAGCGCAATGCCAACGAGGGCGACACTGTGATCGTCCCCGGCAAGGTATTGGCGGCTGGCAGCCTAAACAAGAAGATAACCGTAGCTGCTTACAGCTTCTCGGACAGCGCCAACGCGGCGATCCTGGAGGCGGGCGGCAGGGGCATGACCATCAGGGAGCTCATCTCCGAGAACCCGGAAGGCTCCAACGTGAGAATAATGGGGTGAATAGGATGGTTACAGTAATTGATGCCAGGGATCACGTTCTAGGCAGGCTCAGCAGCAACGTGGCCGAGAGGATTCTGGACGGAGAGACCATCGTGGTCGTCAACGCCCAGGACATCCTGGTCACGGGCAACAGGAGTTTCACCTTCAGCGATTACAAGACCCGGACTGACCGGGGCAAGATCCGCAAGGGTCCCTACCACCCTCGCCGCGCTGACATGCTCTTCAAGTGGACCGTCCGCGGGATGGTCCCCTTCAAGAAGACCAGCGGCAGGGAGGCTCTCCGCCGGGTGCGCGCCTACGTCGGCGTCCCCCGCGAGTTCGAGGACCTGGAGATGGAGAGGATTGAGAACGCCATGAGAGTCAACACTGGCAAGTACACCACCCTTGGTGCCGTCGCCGGCTACCTGGGCTCGAACATAAGGTGATAGGATGTCGGAAATAGTGAACACCAGCGGTAAGCGCAAGACCGCCATCGCCAGGGCGATGGTTAGAGAGGGCACCGGCAAGGTGACCATCAACAAGGTTCCCCTGCACATCCTTGACCCCGAGCTGGCCAGACTCAAGATCATGGAGCCCCTGGGGCTCATTGACGTCAAGGCCGGACTTGTCGACATCTCTGTCAACGTCAAGGGCGGCGGAGTTATGGGGCAGGCCGAAGCGGCCCGCACCGCCATATCCCGCGGCCTTGTGGAGTACTTCAAAGATGATGAGATGGAGGCGATGTTCAAGGACTACGACCGCACTCTCATGATCAATGACGTCAGGCGCAAGATTCCCACCAAGCCTCTGGGCCGTGGTGCCCGCAAGAGGCGGCAGAAGTCCTACAGGTGATCTGAATGATAGTGCCTGTGAGATGCTTCACCTGCGGGAAAGTGATAGGCAGCGCCTATCCGGCCTACGACAAGCGCATTCAAATGGGGGACGACTCCGAGAGAGTGCTCGATGAGCTGGGCCTGGATCGTTACTGCTGCCGCAGGATGATCGTCTCGCACGCCAACCTGATAGGAGAGATCCAGAAGCTTGGTTGAGAAGTAAAACATCTTAAAAGTGGGGCCGTGGGGTAGCTTGGTATCCTTCTACCTTGGGGTGGTAGTAACTCCAGTTCAAATCTGGGCGGCCCCACCACTTTTCCTTTCTTTCGGATGGTCTTCAACCATCTCTTTTCTTGATTTTCCCGTGAGCTCACGCTCTCGTCGTGAGCTTATGAAAATGTAAGGGTGGGGCCGGGCGCTTGCCCGGAGTCCCATTCAGCGCTTATTCCAGGAATCGAATATGGGCTGGAAGAGAGCGCCCGAGGAGTAGCCCTCGGTCTTGTTGAGGCCCAGCAGCTCCGGCTCCTCGTCAGAGGTGAAGACC
>CAYXFQ010000046.1:0-8229 GCA_964464345.1 uncultured Methanomassiliicoccales archaeon
CGAGGCTGAGAGTGTCTCCCACAATGGGGATCCACTGTCCGCTGTCAAGCTGGTAGCGGCAGGATTCAATGCCCGACGGCCCCGCGGCAAGCTCGAGGGGGAACTCCAGGCTCGCGCTGGAGAAGACGTCGTCGTCTTCGAGCTCGATCCCAAGGCTGGGACCGACGGTGTCGACCGTGAACTCAGTGACGACCAGCATGGGGTCGCCAGCATCTATGTGCATGAGTATGCTGAAGCGGTAGTTTCCATCCAGCAGCTCCGCATAGCTCACCTCGGCGACAGAGTCTCTGTCGCTCCAGCCCACGTTCATGTAACTAACATATTCCACTCCGTCGAGGATTTCAAGCAGATACTGGTAATCGTTGAGGTCGGCCCCGTTGTCAGTTCCAGCCCAGCTGATGAACTGGGAGCGCTCATTGCTGAACTCGTCGATCGGGTCGAAGAAGGTCAGGACATAGGACCCGGAGACGGCGAAGAGGGCTCTCTTCTCCGCCACGTTGCCCGCTATGTCATGGGCGCGGATCTGGAAGCTGTGCTGACCGTCGTCCAGGACCACTCTGATGCTATTGCTGGTGCCGACCTTCATCCAGGGACCATCGTCAAGCTTGCACTCGAAGTAGCTGATGTCGGTCCCGTCGACGACGCTGCCCTCCCAGGAGATCGTGTACTCGCCCGGACCATACCAGGACATCGGGTCGATGGACAGCTCCGGTGGAGTGAGGTCAACGACAAAGGAGAATGTCTTCGTCACCTCATTGCCGACCTTGTCGACGGCCTTTATGCTTAGGCTGTGCCCGCCCTCGCCCAACTCAGTCAGGTTCAGGGCGAAGTTCTCGAATTGGGTGATGGTTATCCAACCCCCGTCGTCAAGCTTGTAACGGCAGGATTCGACTCCCGACAGAGCATCGTAGACGCTTAGCGTGAATTCAAGCTCGGAGTCGGAGAAGGCGTCGCCATTCTCCAAGTCGATGGTCAGAGTCGGCTCAGTGAAATCGATGATGAAGGTCATCTCCACCAGCATCACGTTGCCGACGCTGTCCTCCGCCCCTATGGTCAGGGCGTGGACTCCCTCAGTCAAATCGGTTAGGTTCAGCCAGGAGTCGTTGACGTCATCGATGTTTGTAGGAGCTCCATTGTCAAGCTGATACCAGCCGGACACAACAGCTGACAGCTCGTCGCCAAGCTTGATGTTGATATTCAACACAGACTCAGAGAACGCCTGCCCGTCGACGATGTTGATCGTCAGGACGGGGGGCGTGGTGTCGACTGTGAAGTACACCAAAGCCGTGTCAGCGTTGCCAGCCCAGTCGAAGGCCATCACTTCCAGACTATACATTCCATCATGGAGCAGGATGGAGAGTGCGCTCTCCATGGTCTCCTCGGACCAGTCTCCCTCATCGAGGCGCCACTGGTAGTGGCTTATGCCCTCGTTGTCCTCTCCCGTCCAGGATAGAGAAACATTGGAGCCGTCCATATCCAAGTCATCCTCGAGGATGGTCAGCTCCGGAGGGTCGTTGTCGATTGTGAAGGAGAGCGTCTCCAGCATCTCACGGCCATTGGCATCGATTGCCTCTATGATCAGGGTGTAAGTGCCATCAAGCAAATCCCCCAGGTACAGGATGCCGCTACCATCATTGTCAAGCTCGACCCATTCTTCGCCATTGAGCTGGTAGCGGTGAGAATCGATTCCCGACAGTGCGGTGACGTCCCAGGTCAGGCTGCTGACGCCCTCGTTGAAGTGGGCGCCATCCTCAAATCCAGCCGTGAAGCGAGGAGGAGTGAGGTCGACAGTGAAGGAAATCGTCTTCGTGACCTCGTTTCCAGCATTGTCGGCGGCCACTATCTCCAACGTGTGGGCCCCATCCGCCAGATCTGTGAGATCCCTCTTGAAGGCGTGGAAGACGTCAACGTTGTGCCAGCCGCCTCCATCGAGTCTGTACTGGCAGCCCATGACGCCCGAGAGCCCGTCATGGACCGAGATGTTGATCTCGACCGTATTCGTGTAAAGGATGCCTCCATCGGCCACGCCCAGAACCGTCAGCACCGGAGGAGTGGTGTCGACGCTGAAGGTTCTCTCCGCCGCCTTGCTGTTGCCGGCGAAGTCGTAGACCTCAACCATCAAGGTGTAGTTCCCATCAGGGAGGTCTAAGAAGGTCGCGCCGCCATCCATGGATTCCACGGACCATTCCCCTTCTGAGGAATACTCCTCCGTGAGCAAGTACCGGTAGCCGCGTATGCCGCCGACATCCACTCCGGTCCAAGATGCCGCCACCGTGGAGCCTGTGATTGTCAGGCCGTCTATGGTCAGGCCTGGGGCAGTTCTGTCGATTGTGAAGGAGAACTCCTCCTTCATCTCATTGTTGAACTCGTCAGCCGCCTCTATGTTCAGGACATAGGTCCCGTCCGGCCAGCTACCGAAGTATAGGGTCTCCCCTTCGGAGTAACCAAGGTCAACCCAATCCCCTTCATCGACCTGATAGCGATGGGACACTATCTCCGACAAGTCCTCGAGATACCAGGTTATGTTGTCGTAGGTCGCATTGAAGTAGAAACCGTTAGCATAGCCGGTAGTGAATATGGGCGGAGTGGTGTCGACCGTGAAGTTGATCCTGTCCGCCCCAATGTTTCCAGCCTTATCGATGGCCCTCACGCTCAGAGAGTGATGTCCATCTGAGATCGGAATCGACAGGCTGGTGCTCAAAAACTCCTCGGACCAGGCCCCGTTGTTGAGATTATACTGATAGCCGCGTATGCCTCCAGCTTCCACAATCGTCCAGGAGATCGAAACCTGGGAGTCCCCCGTAGTCAAGCTCTCCTCGATGATGGTCAGCTCCGGAGGGGTGGTGTCGATTGTGAAGGATCGCTTCGCCTCCACCTCGTTGTCAGCCCCATCGGTGGCCCGCACCCACAGAGTGTAGGGGCCATCACCCATCTCCTGAAGGTCTAGCTCATGGCAGCAGTCTATGCCAATCCAGTCGCCCGAGTCGAGCTTGAACTCATGGGAGACTATTCCGGTCCCGTCATCGATGGCCTCCCAGCTGATGAGGGTGCGATCCTCGTTGAAGTAGGCACCGTCCTCGAAGTCGAAGTCCAGATAGGGCTTGGTGAAATCGACGGTGAAGGTGATGTTTCCCTCCGCTACATTGTCGACATTGTCGACAGCTCTAACGTCCAGTCTGTGCGAGCCCTCGCTCAGTCCAGTGAGTCTGATGGGGTCACCATCGAAAGGTATGGGGCCATCATTGTCGAACCAGTACTCGCGGGTCTGAACTCCCGATAGCTCATCGCTGACGACGAGAGGGATTACGACATCTGCAGTCGAGATTGCAAAGTACTCGCTGAGTTCGAGATTGAAATTGATTTCTGGAGGAGTGGTGTCGATTGTGAAGGTCAGCTCCTTGATGGCCACGTTTCCAGCAAGGTCTTCAGCTGTGATGGTGAGAGTGTGCGGCCCCTCGCCCAAGCCTTCTAGTTCCAGAAGGTGGTGGGAGTATTCCTCGGGCTCATCTGCATCGCCCTCGTCAAGTACGTATGTGTGGGAAACGATGTCCGACATCGCATCCTCAACAGTCCAATCTACGCTGTCAACATCCCCTCCAAAGAAAGCCCCATTTTCGAAGCTGGCCACAATAGTGGGAGGAGTGGCGTCGACCGCGAACTCATCGAAGATTGCGATTGGCTCGCCCGCGCCGACATCCATCTGGACGCTGAAACAATATTCCCCATCATCCAGACCCTCATAACTCACAGTTGTTGCAGCCCCTGCACCGGATCCGCCCGGGCCGTCATAGGGATCATAATCCTCACCTTCGGGACCGCGAACTCCTAGTGAGAACTGAAATTCGTCGCCGCCGGTCCCGGCCCAGCGCATGGATGGGGAGTTCTCATTGGTCAGACCATTGATCGGGTCAAAGTAAGTTAATGCATAGGAGTCAGAGACTGCGAGGGATATCTTCTTCTCCACCTTACCGCCCGCACCATCAAAAACACGGACCCCGACAATGTGTAGTCCATCTTCCATCTCACCTAATGCCACAGAGACGGCGTCGGAAGTTGTGGTGTTTGCCCAGCCTCCCTCGTTGATTGTATATTGAGTATAATCTACTCCGGACCCGTCGTCAATGACAGTCCAATAGAGGACATGACAGTCCAATAGAGGACATGACAGTCCAAGGAGCCGTCCCATGCCACCGAATCTATAGTGAGAATAAGGCCCGTACCGCTAGCACCGAGCGGCATGATGCCCGTGCCAAGGCCTCCCCCTCCCGCGACGGAGGCAGCAATGCTAGCTCCTTCCGATGAGGATGAGGAGTCCCCGGTAGCAGACAACATCGTCGTGGCAGCAGACAAAGCCAAGAGAAGACATAGCGCAACGGACAAGAGCTTCTTGGTCACAGACATGAGCAATCCCCACCGGAGGCCGGTAATTGTTAACACTGTTTGTGTGTACATAAATTATCCGAAAGAAGCTTCCATGGAGGCGAGGGGTGCCCTTTTGCGGACGATTTGGATAGCCAGCGTCTCGACTTTTTGCGTCGAATTCGGAGCGAGGCTGCGATTTACGTCAAAATCCGAGTAAAAGTCGCTGCTAACGGCCGATATGCTCGTTTTCTGCGAATAGAGCGAATTATCGCCTAAACGAATGTGAGATTGAGGGTAGATCGCTAGAGCCTCGCCTCGATGGCGAGACGCACCGCCTCCACCACCTCAGTGGAGGAGTGTCGTCCTCCGGAGGCCCGCATGACCTCCCCTATGACCCGATTGGCGGAGCGCTCGTTGCTGCGATAGTCCTCCACCACGCTGGGATTCTCGTCCAGGAAGGCCTCTATCATGGACTCCAGCTCCTCGGCTCCCTCCTCCATCAGGGCGAGCTCCTCGCCGGTGAGCATGGACTGCAGGCGCAGGCGGCATTCCCGGTCATTCAGCTCACCCTTCGTGAAGCTGCCGATCAGCTCCAGCACGGCATCCATCTCCTCTTCATTCAAGGAGCCGACCTCGGACCAGTGGGAGCTCATGACGCCGCTTATCCAGGGCATGACCTCCTCGGGCGTGAGAGAGGCAACGAGATGCTCGAAGAGGTCTGCCAGCCCCATGGAGGTCTGCACCAACTGACGGGCGGCCTTGATGTCCAGCCCATAGTCCCGGCTGAGACGCTCCGCCCTCTCCAGGGGAGCCTCCCGCAGGGTCAGGCCGGCGGCGATTTCCGCCGCCCGGAAGACTCCGAGCTCCGGCTCGTCGATGTATCCGTAGTCCTCCTCGCCCTCCTTGCCGCGGGCGCCCAGGGTCACCTTGCGCCCCTCGTCGTAGTGGCGGGTCTCCCGCTTCACCTTGCGCCCGGCCTTCAGGAGCTTCACCTGACGGACAGCCTCGAAGGTCAGCGCCCTCTCCACGTTGCGGAGGCCGCTGACGTTCTTGACCTCCACCCTCTCCCTCCCGACCGAGATGTTGCAGTCGGCCCGCACGCTGCCCTCCCCGTCCTCCGGGATGTCTATCACGTGACGGATCTCGGTGAGCAGATCGCTGAGGAAGGCCCGCGCGTCGGCGGGGCTGCCGATGTCAGGCTCAGTGACTATCTCCACCAGCGGCGTGCCGCTGCGGTTGTAGTCGATGAGGGCGGACTCCTCTCCGCCCCGGCCCACCCTACGGATGCCGCCGGGGTCCTCCTCCAACTGCACCCGGCGGATGCGGACCTCCTTGCCGCGGAAGCGGAAGAGGCCGCTGCCCCCGATGGGGGCCTCCTGCTGGGTGATCTGATAGTGCTTGGCCAGGTCGGGGTAGAAGTAGGTCTTGCGAGAGAAGCGGCTGCTCTCAGGGATCTCGCAGTTGAGCATCTTGGCGATGGTCAGGCCCATCTCCAGGGCGGAGCGGTTCAGCTGGGGCCGGGAGCCGGGCATGCCTAGGCAGACCGGGCAGACGGCGCTGTTGGGCTCCTCCGCCTCCAACGGGCAGGCGCAGAAGAGCTTGGATCGGGTCGGCAGCTGCACATGCACTTCCAGACCGATCTTCATGGTTTCACCTCCGGCCGCGGGGCGGGGGATGACTCCTCCCAGCGCTGCGCCAACTCCAGCATCATCCCCTCCTGCCCATAGGGGGAGGTCAACTGAATGCCCAGCGGCATCCCGTCCAGCATGCCGCATGGGAGCGAGAGCTGCGGTAGTCCTGCCAGCGCGCCGGGGGCGGAGAGCCTCTCCGCTTCCAGAGGGCTGATTCCCTCCGCCTCCTCGAGCCGCGGCGCAGGGCCGACGGTCGCAGGAGTGAGCAGAAGGTCGTGTGACTCGAAGAGTCGGAGGTGACGGTCGATGACCATCTCCCTCGCATAGAGAGCCTTCTCCCGCAGGCGACGGGGGGCGCCCAGCGTGCGTGCGTAGGTTCCTGTCATTATGCGCTTCTTCGCCTCTCGGCCGAGATGCTCCGTCCGGATGCGGGTGAAGTAGTCATCGTAGTGCTCGTTGAACTCCTCGCTCTGCACCCCGTAGCGGAGGCCGCAGTAGCGGGCGAGGGCAGTGGAGGCCTCGATGCATCCCAGCATGTGCTGAGCGGAGGAGGCCAGAGAGAACTCCGGGGCTTCCCCCTCCTCCACCTTCAGGCCCAGGGAGCGGAGACGGTCTGCCGCCTCCTGGAAGGCCAGCGATGCCTCCGCGGAGAGCCCTTCCAATGACTCTTTGACTATGAGGGCGGAGCGGGGCTCCCGCATCTCGCCCTGAGATTGAGTGAGTGTGAACGGGTCCCGGGGATCGGGGCCCGCGATGAGGGCGTAGGCGGCAGCCAGAGGCTCCACCTGCCGTGAGAACAGTCCGACGCGGTCCAGGGAGCTGGAGCTCTCCATCAGGCCGTGGCGGGACACGCGGCCGAAGCCGGGACTGAGGCCGATCACGCCGCAGAAGGATGCGGCTCCGCTCAAGGAGGGCCCGCTGCCGAGGGCGATGTGCCCCTCGATGCTGGCGGCGGCCGCGGCGGCTCCCCCGGTGGGACCGCCGCAGGAGCGCTCTGAATCATAGGGATTCCGAGGGACTCCGAAGGGGGAACTGGTGCTGAAGCTCCCGAGTCCGAACTCGTCCATGGCCGTCTTGCCGAGAAGCCTTCCTCCCCCTCCTCGAAGAGCCGCCACCGCATGGGCGTCGAAGCTCGGCACATATCCCTCCAGGATGCGGGAGCAGGCCCGCGAGGAGAGGCCGGCGACGTTGAAGGAGTCCGCGGCGGAGAAGGTGAACTCCCCCTCCTCGGAATCAGCAAAGGCGCAGAAGATCTCCAGGCGCTCGTTCAGCGCCTGCAGCGCGGCGGCGTTCAGAGCAGTGGCCCCCTTACGTATCCCTGGTAGCTGCGCATGCCGGCCAGAAGAGCGGCGGGGTCGATGTCCTGGGACGGCTCATCCTCCCGCAGGGCGTCCTCGACCGGCAGGATGTTCAGACGCGGCTCCCCCTCCGGCTCGAGAGCCTCCAGGTCAGCCATGTCCTCCAAAAGAAGGGAAATCTCCTCGCGGAAGGAGCTCAGCTCCTCCCCCTCGAGCCGCAGGCGAGCCGTGCCGGCGACCCTGGTCAGCGTCTCCTCGTCCATCCTCGCACCACCTGGATGGCTGTTCAATTGAATGATGTTATATTAATCTCACCTAGGGCAGATTGCGAAGGACATGAGGGAACATCTTTATCTGGCACCGATGATGACGGCCCGATACAAGATGGCAGACGCGTCGAAATCTATGAAGGATGGATTCAAGGAGATGGAGAAGGGCGACTTCAAGAAGGCCTACAATCGTTTTAAGAAGGCCACTGAGCAAGAGCCCGACAGCGCCGACGCCTGGTATCACCGGGCGGAGGCCGGAAACCTGGCCTCCGGAATCTTCGGGGCCAAGATCAAGGACGAGGAGATCATGGATGCCTATAACAAGGCCATCGAGCTGGACCCCGAGAACACGGACTACTACAGCTCCTACGGATCCTTCTGCATCTCCATCGGCAAGTATGACGAGGCCGAGTCCGCCTACAAGGAGGCCGCCGAGCTCGACGAGTCCAACGCCTCCCGCTACCTGGCGGAGTTCGCGGTCGAGTTCTACGACGCCGTCCTCGCCCGCTACGGGGAGATACTGGCAGACCCCGCCGCTCGCGCGCCCTACGCCAAGAAGGCTCTGACCTTCATGCTCGAGGCGCTCGGCATGTCCGCGGAAGAGGCCAAGGACCTGCTCTGAGAAGAATAGTGCTCAGATCATCCCGAGCTTGATCAGGGCCTCCCGCA
>CAYXFQ010000047.1:0-8197 GCA_964464345.1 uncultured Methanomassiliicoccales archaeon
TGGCTCCCACCGCCACGGCGGCCTCCAGGACGTTCCTGGTGCCGATGCGATTCACCGCGTCCGTCTCCTCCGGATGCTCCACCGAGTAGGGCACCGATGCGATGGCGGCCTGATGGTAGACTTCCTCCACATCGACGAGAGCCTCTTGCAAAGTAACAGCATCACAGATGTCCACCTTCAGCAGACGGAACCCTTCCCTCTCCCGTAGCGGTCGCAGATTCAGCTCCCGGCCGTAGGACATGTCGTCTAGGCCAAGAACCTCATATCCCTCGTCCAGCAGGAGCTCAGCCAGATGGGAGCCTATGAAGCCTGCCGCGCCGGTCACCGCCGCTTTCCTCATGTCACAACGCTAAGCGCCCCGGGATATTGAATCCTTCCCACCCGTATCCATCCATGAGTGACTTTTTCCACTTGGCGCCAAGTGGCGCCAGGGGAAGATATTTCATGATTCCCGCCAGATGAGAAGGCATGCGCCTCCTCTGCGACGAGATGTTCGGCTCCCTCGCCCGCTGGCTGCGCATGATGGGGCACGACGTCCTCTATCCCCGCGACTTGAATGACGATGACATCATCGCCGTCGCTCGAGAGGAGGATCGCTTCATCCTGACCCGTGACAGAGACATGCACCGCCGCTACCCTCGCTCGCTCTACATCCATGAGAACCATCTGGAGGACCAGCTGCGAGTGACAATTGACACCTTGAATCTAGAGATCATGCCGGAGAAGAGTCGCTGCAGCAGCTGCAACGGCCTCCTTGCCCGAGTTGGGAAAGAGGAGGTCGCCGGCAGGGTCCCTCCCCACACCTTCCAGACCCAGGAGGAGTTCTTCCTCTGCCAGGACTGCGAGAAGATCTTCTGGAGAGGGAGCCACTGGGAGAGAATCGATGCGCTGATGCGCTCGCTCTCAGACTAGACCAGCCTGGGACCAACGAAGATTATATAGAAGGGCCAGCCCTTATTTCAGTCGTGCACCGTGAGGAGCTAATCAACCTGTCCAGAGGCATACTGGCCCGGGCGGGCTACCACGTCTCCCAGCCCATCAGGATGCGGAGCATAAGCTTCGACATCGTGGCCCGCATGGACGACCAGTTGCTGATCGTCAAGGTGCTCAGCAACGTCGACGCCTTCTCGCGGGAGAATGCGGAGGAGATGAAGGTGCTCTCCGAGGCCCTCGGCGCCAGCCCCGTCCTCATCGGGGAGCGTTCCAGCTCCGGGCCTCTCGAGACCGGCATAGTCTACTCCCGCTTCTCGGTGCCGATCATCTCCAACGAGACTCTGGCGGACCATCTCCTGGAGGAGGTCCCGCCCTTCATATTCGCCGCCCCTGGCGGCCTCTACGTCCGCCTGGACAAGGACCTGCTACGCAAGATAAGGGACAGCGAGGGTCTCAGCCTCGGCACCCTGGCAGAGGTGGCGGGCGTCTCCCGTCGCACCATCCAGATGTACGAGACCGGCATGGGCGCCATGATCGACGCCGCCCTGCGTCTGGAGGAGTTCCTGCAGGCTCCCATCATCGAGCCCATGAACCCCTTCGACTTCCCGAGGGAGCCCCTGTCGGAGGAGCATGAGCTCTCCGGCGAGAAGCGGACCGAGAGTCCCATCTTCAACGCTCTGCTGGATCTCGGCTACCGGGTCACCCCAGTAAGCCGGAGCCCCTTCGAGGCCCTGACCAGGGACAGCTCCAAGGTCATCATACTCACCGGCCTCGGCAGCGACGAGGCCCGGCTGAAGCAGAAGGCCATCGCCGTGGGTGACATCTCCCGCATCTCCGGCCAGCACTCGGTGATCTTCGTGGAGAAGGTCAAGAGCAAGTGCTTCATCGAATCCACCGCCCTGGTCAGCAAGGACGAGCTGAAGCGCCTCGGCGGCCAGGAGGAGCTGATGGAGCTGGTCCTGGACCGGAGCAAGGCGCATGATTGAGCTGGTCCTGGATGGCCGGCGGGTGCACGTCCTGCCTTTGATCAAGGGTCTGATTTCTGAGGCGGAGCGTCTGGAGAAAGCTTTTCACTCGCTCTCACCCAGCAGGGTGCTGATACCTTTGCCTCCGGAGCAGCTCCCCGCCCTGGGAAGCCCGGAGTCCTTCTCCGACTACACCCCCTCAGCTGTAGAGTTGGCATACGCTCATCATCTCAGCCATTTCGGCGAGGTGGAGATTCCCGCCCCCTGCTGGGTGCGTGCCTACTCCCTCTGCCAGGAACATGAGGTGGAGATACTCCCCCTGGACATGCCGGAGGACGTCTTCAGCGACATCTATCTCGATCGGGTGGGAGCACTTGAGCTGCTGAGGGAGACCCGCTTCGCCAAGAAGGCGTTGAAGCGACGATTCGACAAGACCTCGCCGGAGGCGTTCGTCTTGGACTGGGATGCCAAGCTGAACTCCAGCCGCGGCTTCCGGGCCGTGGAGAGGGCGCGGGAGGAGTTCATCGCCAATTCCGCTAGGAATCTGGCGATTGACGGCTCCCTGCTACTGCTGGAGTGGGAGCGATTGGAGCCAATCCTGGAAATTCTCAGAACTCCACACCGCGACGAGCCTTGATCCCCCGCTCGAAGGGGTGCTTGCGAGGCATCATCTCGGTGACGTAGTCGGCGGCCTCCAGCAACCCTTCTGAAGCCCTCCTCCCCGTGAGCACGAGCTCCGTCTGCGGATGCTTGTCATCGATCAGGGAGAGGAGCTCCTCCTCGCTGAACACTTCGAAATAGACGGCCATGACCGCCTCGTCCAACACCACCAGGCCGTAATCGCCGGAGCTGGCGGCCTCGTGGGCGTGGCGCAGCCCGTCCCGGGCGTTGCGCCGGTCCTCCTCCTTCACCTTCCCCTTGGCGATGAAGTCCCCGCTGCCGTACTGGTAGTGGTCGATGCCAGGGCAGCGAGCCATGGCCAGGCTCTCCCCGTACTCCGGCCCCTTCTTCAGAAACTGGAGGAAGCATACCCTCCTGCCGGCCCCCCAGGCACGCATGCTGAGCCCGAGGGCGCAGGTCGTCTTCCCCTTTCCATCCCCGGTATAGACGTGCACCAGACCTCGCTCTTCTCCCATGACTGAGAGATGGCCCTGCGCTTATGAAGGGCTTTCGTTCTCATTTTATATCCTGGACAGGTATCATCAGGAGGATGATAGAGGTGGAGATCAAGACCCTCTGCCCGGACCCAGAGGGTCTGCGGCAGAAGGTTCTGGACATGGGCGGGAAGCCCCGCGGGCGCTATCCCCAGAGCGACGTCTACTACTCCCACCCCTGTCGCGACTTCGGCGTCACCGACGAGGCTCTTCGCATCCGCTCCCAGCCCGACCTGGTCCGCATGGACTACAAGGGCCCCAAGCTGGACGCCGAGACCAAGGCGCGGGAGGAGCTGGGGACCTTCATCGCCAAGGAGGAGGAGATGGTGAAGATACTCTCTCGCCTGGGCTTCGAGCCGGTCATGACCGTCCGCAAAGACCGGGAGATCATTCTTCTCGAGGGCGTGGAGGTCTGCATCGACCGGGTGGAGGGACTCGACGTCTACGTCGAGCTGGAGATCTGCGACGTGGACCTCGATGCCGGCCGGGAGAAGCTCCAGGAGCTCATGGCCCGTCTGGGGCTGGAGGGGAGCGAGAGGCGCTCCTACCTGGAGCTCCTGATGGAGGCCGGAGATGGCGCTTGAGGCTTCCTACTGCCCCCGCTGCGGGGGAGAGGTTCCCTCCGGTGCACACTTCTGCCCCCGCTGCGGCTTAGACCTGCGCTACCTGCGGAACGCCGACGACCCTGCGCCACCCGCACCGGAAAGGCCGGGACTGACCCATCTCATCCATCGCGTGAGCGCCCTGGGCGTCGCCGTCATGGCGATTCTGCTCGGCGCCATGGTTCTCACCGCCGTCTGGAGCGCCGGCCTGGTGCTGCCGGAGATCGTGGACTTCGGAGTGCACCTCTTCATCATCGTGCCGAAGGTGCTGGTCTTCCTGAGCCTCTACGACTCCGCGGCCATCTTCATGTATCTCATCTACATCGCCGCCGCCGTGGCCTCCTTCGCCCTGCTGCTCTGGCACAGCCGCGACTCCTTCCGGAAGGAGCTGAAGGGAGACTTCAGCGGCGAGAGAAGCCCCCTCTACGCGATGGCCACCCTCTTCTTCGCCCTGATGTGCCTGCAGATGGCCTACTATCTGCTCATACTCGGGAGCGTGGACACCTACGTGCCGCCGGTGGACGAGATGCCCTTCTGGCTCCAGCTATACCTATTGTTGGAAGCCAGCGTCTGGGAGGAGGTGGTGTCGAGGATATTCTACATCGGCCTGCCGATGATGCTGCTCGCCTCTCTCCGCGGAGAGAGCGGCGCCTGGCGCCGCCTGCTGGGAGGCTTCGAGATGGACAAGCCGGCCGTGGCACTGATATTCATCTCCGCGGCCATCTTCGCCTTCGCCCACCTCGCCGGCTGGGACGTCTACAAGCTCTTGCCCACCTTCCTGGTGGGCCTCGCCATGGGCTACCTCTTCGTGCGCTACGGCCTCTACGCCTCCATAGCGCTGCACCTCTCCTTCGACTACCTCACCCTGCCCGCCGCCGCCCTGGGCGGCACGGGGGCGATGCTGCTGACAATCCTATTGGTCATCGGCTTCTGCGGTCTGGGCTTACCGCACATCTACCTCTACGCCAAGGCCGGGGGCGAGTTCCTCCTGGGTCGCCCGCTGAAGCTGAGCCTGAAGAAGGTGGAGCCGGATCGGGAGGGCTACGTCCAGATACCGGAGCTGCGCTGCCCCCACTGCGGCAACGACGGCGCCCTCATCCAAAGCGACGGCTACGAGTGCCTGCGCTGCCGCGGCCGCTTCTAGAGCAGCTTGGCGAGGATGTCCCGGGACTCTACCGCCGACTCCAGGGAAAGGGACTCGATGACATAGGGCCCGCTGTAGTCCTTGAGCTGGGATAGAACAGAGGCGAAGTCGATGTTCCCCTCGCCCAGGGTCAGGTGCTCGTCCTGGGCCCCGTTGTTGTCATGGATGTGGAAATTGACGAAGCGGTCCTTGAGACTCAGCAATTCATCAATCTGCCCCGTGGTGTTGGCGTGGCCGATGTCGAAGCATATCCCCAGGTCGGTGCCGTCTATGATCGCCTCCAGCTCGGAGGCGCTCTTGCCCAGCATCATGAAGAAGTCCGGCATGTTCTCCACCGCCACCTGCACCCCGAACTCCTGGGACACGCGGTCGATGGTCCGCAGCGACTTGGCCGCCCTGGCCAGGGCCTTCTCATCGGATCCCTTGATCACGAAGGGCCTGATGCCGGGATGCACGGTCACCAGCTCGGCTCCCATCTGCAGGGCGCACTCCACGGTGGCCATCATCTCCAGGACGGAGGACTCCCGCATGCGCTCGCTGGATGCCGCCAGGTTGACGTCGCTTATGGGAGCGTGAACGCTGATCTTGAGGTCGTAGGAGGGGGCGATCTCCAGGAAGCGGTCGAGGATGTGGGGCAGGTAGTGCTCCCCCTCGCTGAATATCTCCCATCGCTGGAACTCCTTGGAGACCTCCTCCATCGTGGTCTCGAGGCTCTGTGCACAGAAGGCAGTTGATGAAACGCTGATCATGGGGAAACCTCCTCCCCGTCCACCGTCTCCGGCGCGAGGAGGTCAATGAAGGGCAGGGGGTCCACATCGCTGATGATGAGCTCTATGAAGCCCAGCAGGGCGTCCTCCTCGGCGAAGGACACCTTGCCCACGTGGGCGACCTGCTTGTGAAGCCGAATGCGTATGGAGCTGTCGTCAGCCCCGGAGCGAAGCATCGAGCGGGTGCTGTCCAGAATCCTCTGGCGGCGTATCTGCTCATGCAGGGTGTCCAGGGAGGGAGCATCTCCCTCCCAGTGACCGTCCACGAGCTCCAGGTCGCTTTCCGGGAAGAGTCTGAGCATCGCCGCCCTGACCGCCTCCGGGTCCTCGCTGGGAAGCACTGGGGCTCTTATTCGCAGCTTCGGCATACGCTTAGGGGGATGCTCGAAAAAGTATATAACGGGTCAGCCTCTGTTTCTGATTCATGCGCTTTCGTCTGCTCGAGGAGGCTGCCAACCGCAACGTTCTCATCAATCGTGAGGCGCTGGAGATCATGCTCTGCGAGGCCCAGCCCCTGGCCTTCCTGGACGGCCTGCTGACCCGCCTGGGCAACGAGGCCCTGGTGGTGGGGAAGAGCGATGTGCTCGCCCTCCAGGCCTGCGAGGATGCTCTGGCCCCCGTGCTGACGAAGTCCTCCGCCCCCCGCAACAAGCGCCATGCTGACATTGAGGTCCTCGCCGAGAGCGACGTCACCGGCGAGTCCAGGTGCGAGGGGAAGATGGCTGATTTCGCCAAGTACTTCCTGGAGCGCTACAAGGGCATACGGAAGATACTGGAGGACGAACGCCGGAGGGACATCGGCGGCGCCATGCCCATCGAGAGGGCCATCCGCATGGACCGCGACGTGAAGATCATCGGCATGGTCTCGGAGCACGCCGAGACCAAGAACGGCCATCGCATCCTCACGGTGGAGGACCTGAGCGGCAGCTGCAAGGTCCTGATACCCAAGGACTCCGAGATCATCGGGGAGAGCATCGTCAACGACGAGGTCTTCGGCATAGTGGGCAAGCCCTCCAGCCGCAGGGACATGATCATCGCCAGTGCCCTGGTCAGGCCGGAGATCCCCCTGCAGAACCCCTGGGAGGTCAACGACTCCGTCTCGTCTGTTGCCTTCCTGGGCGATGTACACGTCGGCAGCAACACCTTCCTGGACTCCCACTGGGAGCGCATGGTGAAGTGGATGAGGGAGAACGCCCACGACATGGACCTGGACTACCTGGTCCTCCCCGGCGACGTGGTGGACGGCATCGGCATCTACCCCAACCAGGAGGACGAGCTCATCATCGCCGACATCCACCAGCAGTACGCGCAGCTGGCGGAGCTCCTGAAGGAGCTGCCGGATCACATAAGAATCATCATCCAGCCCGGCAACCACGACGCCGTGCGGCCGGCGGAGCCTCAGCCCGCCCTGTCGGAGGTCTTCGCGGAGAGCTTCGACTCCAACGTCGTCATGGCCGGCAACCCCGCCGTCATCATGATCGAGGGCAGGAGGGTATTATCGTATCACGGGCGCAGCCTGGACGACTGGATCGCCTCGGTGCAGCACCTCAGCTATGAGGAGCCATTGCTGGCCATGAAGGACATGCTCTCTCGCCGCCATCTGGCGCCCATCTACGGCAACCGCACCCCCCTGGCGCCGGAGAAGAAGGACTACATGCTCATCGACAAGGTGCCGGACATCTTCGTGACCGGTCACGTCCATGGCGCCCATGCCGAGGAGTACCGCGGCGTGAGGATGGTCAACGCCTCCACCTGGCAGTCCCAGACCGCCTTCCAGCGCATGCACAACTTCCACCCGGACCCGGGAGTCATGCCCATAGTCCACCTCGGCAACGGGCAGATAAGCATGCAGAGCTTCAGCTGATTCCGCTTCCATCAAATAGCCCCTCAACTATTGCCGGGGCATGACTTCACCCTGGCTCATCCTGGGCGTGGCGGGACTCTTTGAGACCGCCTGGATCATCTCCATGAAGTACTCCGACGGGATGAGCAAGCTGCTGCCCAGCGCACTCACGATAATCTTCCTGGTCATCAGCATGTACCTTCTCGCCCTGGCGGTGCGGGAGCTCCCCATGGGAAGCGCCTACGCCGTGTGGACCGGCATCGGCGTCGTGGGTGCGGTGCTGCTGGGTATAGTCCTCTTCGATGAGCCGAGTGACGCTTTGCGAATACTCTTCATCGCCCTCATCGTGATGGGCATAATCGGCCTGCAGGTCACCAGCTGAGGCGATTGATTATTCTTATGTGACTATTTCCCTCGGGAATAGTGGCTAGGAGAATTCTAAAGTGAGGCCTCTTCCTGGATTCCCCGCAGAGTGAGGAAGGGGTCCTTGAAGCGGAAGCGGGTGGCGCGGGTGCGACCCTCCTTCTCCAGCACGCCCATGGACACCAGGCGATTCAGCTTCTGCCTGACCTGGCCCTCGCTGAGGTCCGGCAGCCAGGCGTAAGCGTCCGCAAGAGGGCGCCAGGTAATCTCCTCCTTGGCCCAGAGGGCAAGGATGCGGGAGTGCTCGTCCAAGTCCCTGAGGATGTCTCCGCTGCAGAAGGCCTCCCGAGCGGCCCTGTAGGACTCCAGGAGCTGCGTGGCGGCATTGCGGGCAAGGGAGAGCATCGCCGGGCCCTCCATCGGCGC
>CAYXFQ010000048.1:0-7995 GCA_964464345.1 uncultured Methanomassiliicoccales archaeon
CTTGGCCCTCGACATTAACCGACCACCTCAAGCAGCTCGCCCTTGATCTTGCCGACCCCGCCGCGAGGCTGGATCAGGGTTGACCCGCAAACGCTGCACAGCACCACGCTGGCGGCCTTGCGGAAGGCGATCTGCTCATTGCCGCAGTCATTGCATTTGATTTTGATGAAATCTCCACTCATTGTAATCACTCCACCAGCTCGAACTTCTTGGCCCGCAGACAGGCCTTCAGGTGGGCCTTGCTGCAGGTCTCGCAGCGGTAGCGTATGTTTACCCTCTTTGTGGGCTTCTCCCTGCCATCCGGCTTGGGCCGGGGGAAACCACCGTAACCGGCGGTAACCTTGCGGAAGCGCCTCTGGCCCCATTTGAGCTCGCTGGCCTTCCTCTTCCTCACCCTCTCCACCTCGTGAGGGGTGTGGGTCTCGCAGTGAGGGCAGTAAGTCTTGATGATCCTGGGTCTCTTCATGAATATGCACCTGGCGGAACAGTTTGCTAATATCGCTATTCTATAAAAAGGCTTAGCCCAGTCTCGTTCTTAAAGGTATCGTCAGCCCCGCGGAGAGCTTCCGGAAGCGGCCCCAGTGCTTTCCCTTGGCCGAGTTTTCCTCTCTAGTGGCAATAGGCATGAGGTTTAAGTTTAATGACAAAGTCTATATAATTTATAAAAATAAATATTCATCGCGGTAAAGAACATGTCGACTTTCGAATGGAGACCGGAGGATGACGCCCTCGTTGACCTGCTGATGCGCACCGGCATGCGGAAGAACACCGCTCGCGCCCTCGCCCATCTCAAGAGGAGCGGTGAGTCCACATCCCTCGACATCGAGGCCGCCACGTCGCTGCGGCAGCCCGAGGTGTCCATCGCCATGCAGGACCTGCGCTCCCGCGGCTGGGTGGAGAAGCGAGACATGAAGCGCAAGGGCAAGGGACGCCCGATTCACGCCTACAGCCTGGCGCTGACCTTCTCGGAGATCATCGACGTCATCGAGGCCGAGGAGCAGGAGAGGGTGGAGGAGATTCTCGGCAACATCGCCACCCTCCGCAACCTCTCGGGATGAGTTAGCGCTCGAACACCTCGATTCCCTCTTTCGAGGCCACTATCACCTTGGTGGCCAGGCCCATGAAGAGGCCGTTCTCGACCACGCCGGGTATGGTGTTGATGCGAGACTCCAGGTAGAAGGGGCTCTCGATGCCCTCGAAGCGGCAGTCCAGTATGTGGTTGCCGCCGTCGGTGACGAAAGGTTTCCCGTTCACCGTCCTCAATTCCGGCTTGCAGCCCAGGGCCTCCAGGGCCCGCTGGGTGTGGCTGCGCCCGAAGGGGAGCACCTCCACCGGCAGGGGGGAGCGGGTTCCCAGCTGCTCCACCATCTTGCTGTCGTCCACTATGATCACTTCCCTCGCCGAGATGGAGGCCACTATCTTCTCCCTCAGCAGGGCGCCGCCCAGACCCTTCACCAGGTTCAGCTGGGGATCCACCTCGTCCGCGCCGTCGATGGTGATGTCCACGGACTCCACATCGTCCAGGGAGAGGATCTCTACCCCTGCCTCGCTGGCGATCTCCTCGGTCTGCAGCGAGGTGGCCACGCAGCGCAGGCTCATCCCCTGCTTGACCAAGTCCGCCACGCCCATGATGGCGTAGTAGGCGGTGGAGCCGGTTCCCAGCCCCACGGTCATGCCATCCTCGATGTCCTCCACGGCCATCAGGGCCGCGGCCTTCTTCAGCTCATCCATCGACGCTCTCCTCCATCATCCTCTCTAGACTCTCGACTACGTGCATGTTCAGCCTCTCCCCCATGGCGGCGTCCGCCACGGACGGGTCGCCGGCGATTCCCTCCGGGAAGCACCTCTCCGGGTCGGCGTATATCCTGTAGCCAGGGCTGACGAACTCGCCCGCGACCATGTCCTCGCCCACCAGGTCCGGCCGTATGGCCATGACGCGGGCGGTCTCCAGGGCGCCGCCGTGGCCGTCCCCGTGCCCTATGCCCAGCGAGGGGGCGATCTCGGCGGCGACGCTGTAGTCAGTGAGCACTATGACGGTGGCGTCCCTCTCCTCCAGCAGCTCCTTGCTGGCCTCCTTCAGCGCCGTCATGTGGGCGCCGCCGGCGTGGCCGGAGACTATGAGGAAGCGGCGCAGGCCCTGCTCGTGGAGCGATTCCAATATGTCCAGGACCAGGGCGCGCAGGGTGTCGAAGCGGAGGTTGATGGTGCCCGGCATCCTCCGAGTGGAGGAGTGGTTGCCGTAGGGCAGGAGGGGAGCCAGCAATGAGCCTGTCCTCTCCGCCAGGCGCTCCGCCACCCACTGGGGCTGGATGCTGTCGGTGCCCAGGGGCAGATGCCTCCCGTGGGCCTCCACGGCCCCCAGGGGGATTATGACCCAGGGATTGTCCTTCACTCTCGCCGCGAACTCCGGGGAGCTCATCTCATCAATCCGCATCTCGGACTCTCCTCAAATCCACCATCTTGGTTCCACAGACCGGGCAAAGCCCCCGGTCCAGGTCGTCGTTGCCGAACTCGCGACGCAGCGCCTCCCTCTTCTCCTCCAGCTTTTCCGGGGAGATGGTGCGCTGGCAGCGTGGGCAGTGCATGCTTCGTCAAGCGGCTTCTGGGATTAATACTAATCCGCCGCAAAGCTTGATATCGGCCCAGGCCCTCCCTGGGGACATGCGTCTGGCCGCCCTGCATTCCGGAGGTAAGGACTCCACCCTCGCCGTCCATCTGGCGGAGCAGATGGGGCACGAGGTGGTGCGCCTGGTGACCATGCTTCCGGAGGACCCGGACTCCTGGCTCTTCCACACTCCTAATTTGCATGTCCTCCCCCTGCTGGCGGAGTCGATGGGCAAGCCCCTTACCCAGCAGCGGAGCCGGGAGGGTGAGGAGGGGGAGATGGAGGCCCTGTGGGAGGCGCTCTCCTCCCTGGACGTGGACGGGGTGCTGATCGGCGCCGTGGCCTCCGACTACCAGTGGGACAGGGTCAACGGCGTCTGCGAGGAGCTTGAGCTGCCCCTGATCTGCCCCCTCTGGCGCAAGAGCCCTTTGCTGGTGATGGAGGAGCTGCTCTCCTCCGGCGTGGAGGCCATCATCGTCGCCGTGGCCGCCGAGGGCCTGGACGGCTCCTGGCTGGGCCGTCGCCTGGACGAGGAGGCCCTGAGGGACCTCCTGGAGCTGGAGAAGAAGCATGGGGTGAGCATCACCGGAGAGGGCGGGGAGTACGAGTCCCTCACCTTGGACTCGCCTCTGCAGAGCTTTCCCATCGAGATCCTGGCGCAGGAGTCCCGCATGGGCTCGCTCTCCGGCATCCTGAAGGTCACCGAGTTCCGAGCCGGCGTCAGAGAAGAGCCCTGACGCTCTCTATCAGCTCGGCGAAGTTCGGTATGCCGGCGGGGTCCGGGTGGATCCAGCTGTAGAGGATCTTTCCATCGCTGTCTATCAGATATACGGAACGTCCCGCCATGCCCTCGTAGAGCATGTGCTTGGTGATTCTGAACCCGTACAGGCCTGCGACCTCGCCTCCGGGATCGGAGATCAGCGGGAAGGGGAAGTCCATCCTCGCCAGGAAGCGCCGGTGCAGATCGATGGAGTTCACGCTCATCGCCGCCACCCTCGCGCCCAGGGCCTCCAGGTCGGGAGTGGCGTCCGCCAGCTGCTTGAGGGCGTAGGTGCAGCCGGTGCCGAAGTTGCCCATGTAGGACATGAAGAGGCGCGGGCCCTTCTTCAGGTCGGAGTAGAGGTGGAACTCGCCGTCGGTGGAATCCAAGCGGAAGTCCGGGGCCTGCTCGCCCTCCGGTATGCGCACCGGCTGATACCAGGCATAGGTCATTCCCCCTCCTGGTGCTCCTGCATGGCCTCGATGATGAAGTCCAGCTCCGGCATCTCCCGCGGAATGTGCGCCTTCCAGTGGAACTTGACCGTGCGGTCGCTGCCGACGATGAAGAACTCCCGGTTGGTGAAGCCGCGAGTGAGGGGAGAGTTGACGACAATGGCGCCATACTCCTTGCTGACCTCCTGGTCCCGGTCGTGGATGAGCTCGTAGTCGGTGCCCATCCGCTCCGCCCAGCGCACATGGCTCTCCAGAGGGTTGGGGTTGACCGCCTTGAGACGGAAGCCAAACTTCTCGATCTCCGGGGCGATGTCAATGAGCTTGCTCATGTAGGCGTTGCAGTTGGGTGCGAAGTCTCCCAGGTAGAAATAGAGGAGAATGGGTCCCTTCTCCAGCTCGGCGTGGAGGTGGAACTCGTCTTTCTGCGTGGAGGGCATGCGGAAGTCCGGGGCCTCCTCGCCCACTTGCGGCGACGGCTTCATGCCAGAGAATCTCAAATTGAGAATATAACGATTGTCAACACTCTTTTATCGGCGGATGGCCTGCTTGAGCGCATGGCTCACGTTTTCAACCCCGCACGGGCGAAAAGGCTTCTCAGCAAGGACCGGATGGCCAGGCAGCCTCTGGAGCCCATCCTCTCCCGCCTGAAGCCGGAGGCCGGCCAGACCTGGCTGGACCTGGGCGCCGGCAGCGGCTTCATGACGCTGCCCCTTCTGGAGCAGGGTTGCCATGTCATCGCCCTGGACCTCAGCGAGGAGATGCTGGACTATCTGCTCTCGCGGGTGCCGGAGGACCTGCTTCCGCATCTGGAGCTCGGCGTCGCCGCTGCACCGCCGCTGCCTCTCGAGGACGCCAGCGTGGACAACGTGGTGCTGATCAACGTCTTCCATGAGATCCCCGATCACAGCGGGGCGGCCCGGGAGATGCTCCGCGTCCTCCGCCCCGGAGGGAGGATCCACATCCTGGACCATCGCCGCGACAGCGATCAGGGCGGCTCCCCCAAGAAGGATCGCCTCGACCCTGCGGAGGTGGAGGAGGCCTTCGGCCGAGAGGCTCTGGAGACCTACATGGAGCCGAGCTACTACCACCTCGTGTTCTGAGGGTTAGAGTAAGCTCTCCCGCCCCCTCTTTTTAAGCTGGCCAGGGCGGCTTGGACAACAATATTATAGCCGCCATATGAATCCGGGATGGTTACTATGGCCTTTAACCCCTTGTCGTCGGACTTGGCGATCGTCTGGAACGTCGTCGCCATGATCATCAGCCTTGTTGGAGTGATGGCGGTTGTCTTCATCAACAGCATCATCCAGGAGAGAGAGATTTTCTCCGTGAACGTGACGCGTAAGCTCGTGCATATTTTCGCCGCACCGGTCTTCGTGGTGAGCTGGCTACTCTTTGCCGGCGTCTGGCATGACCGCTTCTTCGCGATGGTCATCCCGATAGTCTTCGTGGTCATGTTCTCCGCCATCGGCAGCGGTCGCATGAAGAACGAGGCTTTCGTCACCTCCATGTCCCGCTCCGGCGATGCCAGGGAGCTGCTCTACGGCACCCTCTTCTACGCCATCGTCATTCTCCTGGCCGCCGTGTTCTGGTTCTACAACCCCGGCGCCAGCGCTGGTTCCACCGGCGTCCCCACCGCCCTGGTCTTCCTCGGATGCCTGGCCGGTGGCGACGGGCTGGCGGACATCATCGGCAGGAAGCTGGGCAAGTTCAAGTTCACCGTCGGCGAGTCCACCAAGTCGGTGGAGGGCTCCCTGGGGATGCTCTTCGGCTCGGTCGTCTTCACCCTGGTCCTGATGGCCATCTTCAACCTTGCCGGCGCCGGCCTGGACCTGGTCGCCCTGCTGCCCGCAATCCTGATTGTGAGCGTGGTGGCCACCGTACTCGAGGCGGTCTCCCCCAAGAACATCGACAACTGGACCATCGTCATCGGCGTGATCGTCGTGCTGGCCATCCTCAACTGGGCGGCCCCCGACCTCTGGCCCTACACCCTCTTCGGCTCGCTCTTCGGAGGTGCATGAGTGGGTCGCTTCCTGGTCCTGAAGCTCGGCGGGTCGCTCATCACTGACAAGAGCCGCCCCTACCACATGCGGCTGGACGTCATGAAGGCGGTCAGCGCCGAGATCAGGGCCTGCCTGGACGAGGGCCTGATCGACAGGCTGGTCCTCGTCCACGGCGTGGGAAGCTTTGGGCACCCCCCGGTGATCAAGTACAAGCTCCACAAGGGATTCCTTGGGCCGGAGCAGCTGATCTCCATCTCCTGGACCCAGGCCAAGGTGAACGAGCTCCGTTTGGAGCTCGCCAAGTGCCTGCACGACGCCGGGGTCCCGGTCAACCTCTTTCACGTCTCCTCGGTGGCGACGGCGGAGGACCTGGTCATCACCCACATGCACCTGGACGGCATCCGGGGCTTCGAGAAGGTGGGCATGGTCCCCCTCATGGGCGGCGACATGGTCGCCGACAAGACCATGGGCTTCAGCGTCGGGAGCGGCGACCGCGTGGGCGCCATCCTGGCACGGGAGCTGGGAGCCGACCTGCTGGTCTTCGCCACTGATGTGGAAGGCGTCTTCGACTGCGACCCCAAGTCCAACCCCGACGCCGAGCTCATCTCGGACATCAACCTCGGGAACCTGGGGGCCGCCGACGCCTTGCAGGGCAAGGACGCCAGCGGGGCCATGCGCGGCAAGCTGGCCTCCATGGAGTGCCTGCGCAAGGAGATGCTGGCGGGGATGAACATCTCCGTCCTGTCCATGCTGGAGCCCGGCAACCTGCGGCGTCTGCTGAAGGGTGAGCCAGTCGGCACCAGCATCCGGCTCTGAGGGCCGGGGACATTTTTATTAATCTTCACCGGCTCACTGCTGTCCATGCAGTCTGACGGCTACAATGCCAGCGTGCCCGACCTCCGCCCGCTTCTGGATCGTGAGCGCGGGGCGCTCGTCATAAGGCACGGGCCCCGCTTCGGCGGCGACGTGGCTCTGGACAGCGACGGCTTGACCGATGCGGGCAAGGAGGCGGCGCTGAATCTCGGCAAGAGGCTTCCCGCTCATATGGAGATCCGCTTCTTCTCCTCGCCTATCGGCCGCTGCATAGACACCGCCAAGATGATTGCCGAGGGTGCGGGCATCGATGCGGAGATCACCATATCCCGTATGCTGGCGAAGCCGGGGCCCTATCCCATCGACGAGGCCCAGGTGGAGAAATACTGCCAGGACGAGACCCTGCACCGCTTCATGATAGACTGGGTGGAGGGACGGGTGCCGGATGCCGCCATCGGGCCTCTGCCGGACGGGGCCGAGCTGCTGGTGTCCCACGTCCTGGGCCACCTGCGAGAGAAGGATCGCGGGCTGGACATACACGTCGGCCACGACATCTTCCTCACGCCGGTGCCCATACGGTATCTGGGCTACGACGTCTGTTCCCTGGGCCTGCTGGGCTTCCTGGATGGGTTCACCGCCGTCGTGGACGGCGAGGACACTATCCTGTCCCACAGCGGCCGCAGCGTCCGCCTGCGGCCGGATGAGATCTGAAGTTCATAGAATGGAAAGGGAGTGGGGCTGCCCGGATTTGAACCGAGGTCAGTGGCTCCCAAAGCCACAAGGATACCAAGCTACCCTACAGCCCCTCTGCTCTGCCCATGGCAGAGAATCTTTTAATCTTATCGCTTGCTGGCGAGGATTTCCTGCACCGCCAGTCGTATGGACTGGTGGCTTCCCTTGCTGGGAGCCCAGCCCAGGGAGCGCAGCGACTCGGTGCTGAGCAGCATCTGCCGCACGTCGCCCACCCACCCGCCGCCCCCGGCCACGCCGCCGGTCCAGCGGTAGAGAACTTCCTCCAGGCCCATCTCCTCCACCACGATGTCGGCGATGTCCTTGACCACGGTCTGGTCCTGGCTGCCGATGTTGTAGGCGCTGACGCCGTCCGGGGCGCCGTCTGCGCCGCGCAGGATGCCCAGGACGCAGTCCTCGACGTGGATGTAGGACTTGTAGGTCCCCGGCTCAGCGCCGAGAATCTCCAGCTCGAGGGGGTTGTCGCGCAGCTTGCGCACGAAGTCGTGCAGGACGTTGTGGGTGCTGCGGGAACCGACCACGTTGGCGAATCGGAATATCACTCCCCTCATGTCCAGATGGTGGCAGAAGGAGTGGATCAGGGCCTCGCAGGCCGCCTTGGACGCGCCGTACATG
>CAYXFQ010000049.1:0-7991 GCA_964464345.1 uncultured Methanomassiliicoccales archaeon
CCGTCCGTCTCCAGGTACGCGCCCGCGAAGTTCAGCACCGGCGGCGGGACGGTACCCACGTCGACCACGTCCACCCCGGCGGCCGTCAGGCCAAGCTCACCCGCGGCGGCGAGCGCTTCGGAGGTCAGGCGGTTGTCGATGAACTCGTTCTCAAAGCCGAAGAAGCTGAGGAGGTACTCTGCAAGCTCCTGAATCTCCTCGTCCCTCATGCCCTTTCTGCCCAAGGTCTGGCTCAGGGCCAGGACCAGCTTCTCCATGCTGACGGTTGCCAAGTACTACCCCCTAACAATAATCACGCTCAGCTTTGATAACCGTTCGCTTGGACCCTTCCGCATCCTGGAAGGATTCCGGGGCGCAGATTCTGACTATCTTCTCCGCCCAGCGGAGCTTTCTCATCTTGATCTCCCTCTCCTCACCCTCGCCGCGGGCGTCGTTGAAGTCGAAGCCCAGCAGGTTCAGACCTGCGCCGAAGTGGCGGGCGAGGCAGACGGCGCGGTCGCCGTCGGTGAATCCGCCGTAGTTGACCAGCCCAGGCAACGGCTCGCACTGGCAGCTGCCCATGGCTCCCGTCATGAGCGGGACCATCTCCCGCAGCAGGCCCATGTTGTCCCCATGGGCGTGCAGCAATGGGATGGCGCCCTGCCGACAGGCCTCCAGCTGAGACTCCGCATCGCCATCAAGGTCGGTGACCAGCATGTCCGGGACTATGCCGGCGTCCATGAGGTAGAGGCAGGCGGAGCCGGCGGCGATGACCACGCCCTCCGCCTCGAAGCCCTCCAGGGCCGACTCCACGCCGGGAGCGGCGCCGACCACGGTGACCTCCCTGCCCGCAAGGGCAGAGCGCAGGCGTGAATCGGAGTCATCGCTGTCAGCATCAAGCATGGAGGCGAGAAGCGCGGCGGCGGACTCATCGTCCTCCCGGCGGTAGCCCATGTCGACAAGGATCTCGCTGTAGAGGGGCTCCCAGTCCTCCCAGCGCATGGGTCAGGCCTCGTACTTGGCGATGAGGTCCTTGATGAGCACCCGGAAGGAGGACTGCATCAGCCCGGCGAGCACCGCGAAGCCGAAGCCTATGGTGAGCTCCAGGACTATGAGCATCTCCCGGACGGGGATGTAGCCCATGGTGAGCGAGAAGGCGTCCATGGCGCCCTGCAGGATGAAGGCGATGGCGAAGAGGGTGAGCGTGGTCACCAGGAAGTTGTGCTTCACCTTCTGCTCGGTGAGATAGAAGTTGAGGGCCTTCCCCGTCTCGTAGCAGATGATGGAGAAGAGCCACATCCAGAGGACGCTGCTCAGGAAGAGGACGCCGCGATACTGCATGGTCACTCCCTGCACCTCGGTGGCGGCCAGTATCCCCAGTATCAATCCGGCGAAGAAGAGTATGATCGCCACTATGGTGAAGGGGACCACCTGGTTGCCGGAGCGGACCATGGCCTTGATGTTGCGGGTGAACTTGAGCAGTCGCTCATCCAGCTTGTAAGCGTAGGATATGATGTACGTGCCCAGTATGAGCATCAGGACCCCGCCGGTCATGCCGGAGAGGTAGTTGAGGTTGCCGCTGCCGGCCAGGGCCACCAGGTCCGGCAGCACCGAGAAGAGCCCCAGGACCAGGAATATCACGCCCAGGGGGATGAGGAAGCGCTTGCGCTTGTCGTCATCCTGTATCATCCGCAGCAGGATGTAGAGGGTCCCCTCCACTCCCGGCGCCTGCTTGACGAAGACCCTCCGCACCGAGTCGATCTTGGCGCGAGAGGATATCAGGGGGTAGATGTACTCGTCCTCCGCCCCGTCGCTGACCAGGATGACCCGGTCCGGCTGGACGTCGTCCAGGACGTTCTCCAGCTCCTCGGCGACTATGGCGTCCGACTTGAAGCCCACGCGGGAGTCGCCGCAGAGCAGCGCCATCTCCACGTCGGCGCCCTCCTCCGACATCTCCTTGTGTATGCTGAGGGCAGCAAGCACGGTGTTGACGTCAGAGTCCTCAGGGTCGGCCATGGCGAGACTCATGGCGGCCTTCTCGCAACCCTCGCGGCCAATGACCGGAGTGGCGACGCCGCCCTTGCGACCGAAGTCGTTGTCCCTGTCCACTACCAGAATGAGCGTCTTCTTCATGGGCGTTGCTATTATGCGAGAATGGGTAATAATAACTTGTCGTTGGCGGTGGGCGGAAGGCGCTGAATCTCCTCGTCATCGAGGGAAGGCATAGGAAAGCCATGCCCGCAGTGGGCATCTAGCCTTCCAGGGGACTGATTCCTCCCTCCGCGCCATCGGAATCTTCCTGCAGCGCATGCCGTCGGCGTCTGCGGGAAGCCATAAATAGCGTCAGTGGCCTAGACGAATCGATAACATGCGCATAGTCTGGCACGGTCATTCCTGTTTTGAGTACACCGACGGCATCACGGTGGTGCTGGACCCGCACGACGGCCGTTCGATAGGCATCAAGCCCCCATCCGTGCGTGCGGACGTGGTGCTCATGACCCACGGTCACTACGATCACAGCGCCGCCCGCGTCATACGCGGCGCCCACACCGACGTCATGGAGAAGGAGGGAGAGTTCGAGGTCGAGGGCCTGAAGGTCCTGGGCCTGCCCACCTATCACGACGACGACAAGGGGTCCAAGAGGGGAACCAACGTCGTCTACCGCTTCGAGATGGACGGCATAGCCTTCTGCCACTGCGGCGACCTCGGCGTCCTCCCGGACGACGAGTTCTTCGAGAAGATCGGCAACGTGGACGTGCTCATGGTGCCCACCGGCGGAGTCTTCACCCTGCCGCTGGACCAGGTCATGGAGCTCATCGAGCGCATCAAGCCGAAGATCGTGGTGCCGATGCACTATCGCGTCGGCGGGCTGTCCATCGCCATCGACAGCGTCGACAGCTTCCTGGACCTGGTGCCGAGGGAGAGGGTCTATCACGTCGGCAATGCGGTGGAGCTCTACTGCGACGACCTGCAGGACGGCACGGAGTACTGGGTCTTCTCGCTCTGAAGCGTAGAATGAAATAGAATCAGTAGTAGCGCAGGGCGTCCTCGAGACGCCCCAGCTCTATGGGGGTGCTCAGGTCGCCGACCAGGGCGCCCTTGCTGTTGGCCACCAGGCAGGAGCCGACCATGCTGGATCCATGGTTGAGCGTGCTGCGGAAGGCGTCCACCTTGAGGACATCCCGGATGAGCTCCAGGTCCTCGTCACTGGCCGCGGGGTGGCAGACCACGCCCTTGTTGGTGGCGTGGCAGATGGCACCGACGGTGTCGATGCCGGCGATGCGGGAGGGAACGCACTCCACTCCCAGTGCATCGGCTATCGCCTGCCGGCCTCGCTTGCCGATTCCGGGGTCGAAGATCGCCCCGTTGTCGTTGGCGAGTATGTTGTTGCCGGCGGCGTTGAGCCTGTCGTGCAGAAGCTGGACGTTCATGTCCTCCGGCAGACTTGCCCGCTCGTTGGCGGTGATGGTGCCGGAGACGATCGCCCCGTTGGAGTTCATGGCCACCAGGCTGCCGACGACATTGCTGCTGTCGATGCTGCAGCGCAGGGCCTTGACGTCCAAGGCCTCCTCAATGCTGAGAACCAGCTCTTCCGGGGCGTCGAGCGGGAGCAGGGCATGCTCCTCGCTGGCGACGCAGAAGACTCCCAAGTAGGGATTGCCGCTGTAGCTGGCTAGCCTCAACATGCGCGGGACCTGACCTCAGTCCTCGGTAAGGGAGACTTCCACCAGCCCGTCATCGAACTTGATGGCGCGGACGGTGATCTTGGAGGGCGGGTTCTGAATGCCCCTCTCCCAGAGCTTCTCGTTGACGGAGCTGTCGATCCATACCTGATCCTCGCCAACCTTCATGTGCCTCATGACGAACTCCCTCACTTCCTTGACGGCCCTCTTGGCCCTCCGGGTGCGGGGGGTGGACTTGGTGTCACGCAGGGGTATGTTCAAAATCCTCTCGACTTCTTCCATTAGAATCACTCGTCCAGATCGCTGCTGCGCCAGTTCCTCCTCTTGGGGTGGCGGAGGAATTTCCTGTTAGTCCTGATCATGACCCATGCAGGCACCCTTCGGTTCTGCTTGCGGGCCTTGTTGAGCCTCGCTTTCATCGCGGGCGGCTTGTTGCGTGTCATATTCATCTCCTCTCGATGCTGATTTCCCGCCTCTGCGGGGAGAGCTGCCTGAGTATGTCTCGGAGCATGCGGTCGTCGACCATGCCGGTCAGGCGACCTGATTGGGCGAGCTGTATCAGTTGCATCTCCACCAGCTCCACTATGTCCGGACGCGTCATCTTGACGGTGCCCAGCCTGTCCCGGGCCTCCGGGGTGAGTATCTGGCGGAGGATGGTCTGCTTCTGAGCCTCCATGTGTTGGGCTCGCTCCTCGGCAGCGGCGGAGTGCTGTTGCTGCTGTTGCAGCTCCATCATCCGCCTCTGTCTCAAAGCCTCCAACTCGCTGTCATCCACTCGAGTCAACCTCCTCAGGCGTTGATCTCGTCAAAGACCTCTTTGGCGGCGTTGTCCAGCAGGGACATGCCAGCGGGGCTGATGCCTCGCCCTTCCTTCTCTTTCCTGACCAGATAGCCAGCGCCCTCCAGCTGCATCAAGCACTTCCTGGCGATATTGCTGCTACCCTTGACGGCGCGGTTGGGCTTGGAGCCCCGGTCGGCGAAACCGCCGTACTCGGCGGCAAGGCGAGAGGACCCCATAGGGCCCTTCACGTAAATCTTCCTCAGGATGGATGCGGACCGGGTGTACCACCAGTCCTCTTGGACGGGCGCCCTCTCAGTGTGCCTGCCGGTCTTGGCGAACTCAGCCCACTCAGGAGGGACGATGGCGTCGTTCTCCTTGAGTTTCTCAGCGGTCTTGAGTATGAGCCTCTCCGCAGGAACATCGTAGACGGTGACCATGTTGTTCTACCTCTGCTAATGACAGTCAGGCCAAACACGGGCCTATCTGCCATTGTGTGAATATTCAACCTATATAAAAGAGTTATGGGTTCCCAGCTGGCTAGGCCAGGCTACCAGAAGATTATTATCGCCTGCGACGATATTGTCGCCGTGAGAATAGTAGTGGCCATCAGCGGCGCCTCCGGCAGCATCTACGGCATTCGGCTCCTTGAGCAGCTGCAGGGGGAGAAGATCTTGGTGGTGTCCTCCATCGCCAAGGAGATCCTCGAGTACGAGACCGGTCGCAGCATCGATGAGGTCTACGCCTTGGCTGACAAGGTCTTCGAGGACGACGACCTCTTCGCCTCCATAGCCTCCGGGAGCTATCCCTGCGACGCGATGGTGGTGGTTCCCTGCAGCATGTCCACCTTGGCCAAGATCACCCACGGCATAGCTGACACCCTCATCACCCGCACCGCCTCGGTCGCCCTCAAGGAGGGGCGACGCCTCATTCTGGTGCCGCGGGAGACTCCCAAGAGCACGGTGATGCTGGAGAACGAGATGAAGGCGGTTCGGCACGGGGCCACGGTCCTGGATGCCAACCCCGGCTTCTACTCCAAGCCCCAGAGCGTCGACGACATCATCAACTTCGTCGTGGGGAAGATCTTGGATCAGCTCGGTCAGGAGCACGACCTCTACCGCCGCTGGGAGTGAGCTCACTCTATCAACAGCGCCGGGCGTCCCGGCACCGCGAAGCGGGCCTTGCCCTGCGGGTCGTGCAGGCCCTTCTCGTCCGCCTTCAGTATCAGGACCTCCGCTCCCAGCTCGGCGGCCATGAAGGCCGCGGCCTCGCGGAGGTGCTCCTGCTCGTCCAGGGGGACGGAGAGCGATTCCAGGTCGTCGCGGGAGCGCCTCTTCAGCTCCGGCACCAATTTCTTGACGAAGTCCGGGGCGGCCTTGCCGCTGCGGCGTATCTCTGAGTCCGACATGGCCCACTTGATGAGGTCGGGGACCTCCAGCTCGCCGGCCAGGGCGAGCTCGATGGCCTTCGCCTGGATGAGGTTCTTCCACTCCGGGCTGGTGTAGGCGACCACCCTCTCGGCCTTGATGCCGGTGACCTTCATAATCTCCTTGACATCGTCCATGAGGTCGCGGAGCAGGGCCTCTCCCGCCTCGGAGGAGGGGGATCGCTCCCAGTCCGCGGGGTCCGGGAAGTCGGCGGCGGCCACCAGGCCCTCGCCTCCCATCTTCTCCCATATCTCCTCCGCTGCGTGCGGGGTGACCGGGGACATCATGCGCACCCAGGCGTCCAAGGTCTTCCGCATGGCCGCGGCGTTGTCGCCACCGCGCCGCAGGTACCAGCGCAGGTCGTTGACTATGTCAAAGTAGATGATCGACGCCGCCTGGCGCAGGTCGAAGGAGTCCAGGAAGCCCCGGCAGGCGCTGACGTGGGAGCTCATGCGGGAGAGCAGCCAGCGGTCGATGGCGCGGGTCTCCCCCTCCTCGCCGCTGCTGAGCAGCTCGTCCACCATCCTCATCACCCGTTCCACTCTGAGCCGGTAGCTGCCGATGGTGTCCTCGTCCCACTCCACGTCGCTGAAGGCGGAGGCTATGTGGGCGTAGTAGAGGCGCAGGGAATCGACCCCGAAGGCCTCGGCGGCGCCCGGTATGGGCTGCGCCCCGCCCTTGGATTTGGATATCTTGCCGCTCTTGCCGGTGATGTACCAGTTCACCAGTATGCCGCGGGGCCACATCTCCGGCGGCAGGACGGCGCTGTGATTGAAGAGGAAGGTGGGGAAGTGCACCGTCATGTGCTCCTTCCCGCCGAGGTTGAGGTCCAGCGGGTACCAGTAGGCCACGTCGTCGGCGATCTCCGCCAGGAGCTCGGTCGAGACACCGGTGGATGCGGAGACCTCCTCCCGGTCGCCGATGCCCAGGAAGACATGGTCGAAGAAGGTCTCGTCCATCTGCTCCGGCCGCAGGCGCCCCTCGTTGGCGTGATGCGACACCAGATAGTAGATGGGATAGAGGGTGGAGTCGGATATGGCCTCGATGATCCACTTGTCATCGAAGGGGAAGCGGGTTCCCAGCCAGTTGCCCTGGCGGGCGCAGGCCCGCTCCCGGAACCAGTCCAGGACGCCGTGCACGCCGTGGGCGTACTCGGAGGGGAATATGCGCATGCCCCTGCAGTGCTCGCTGGTCTTGACGGTGAGGTCCTCATCGGCGTAGTTGATGAACCACTGGTCGTCCACCCGGCGTATGAGCACCTTGCAGCCGCAGCGGCAGACCACCGGCTCGGAGAGGTCGTGGAAGAGCTCCGCCTCGCCGCTCTCCAGCATGGCGAGCTTCATGAGGTCCTTGGCCTCCTCCACCCGCATCCCGGCGTACTCGCCGCAGATGGCGTTCATCCGGCCGGCGTGGTAGCCGTCCTTGTAGACCTGCTTCTTGGCCTCCTCGAGGCGCGGGTCGTCGGGGTCCTCGATGCCCATGGCATCCAGGACATCCTTGGCCGGCAGCTCGCTGTAGCCCTCCATGTCGATGATGGGGATGGGCTCCGCCACGGCCACTATGGCCGGGTCGAGCCCATAGGAGCGGCAGAGCTCGGGGTCCCTCTTCAGCGCCATCAGCGACACGTAGTCGTCCGGGGCGTCGGACGGGACCGAGGTCACCAGGCCGGTGCCCACGTCCGGGTCGCAGAAGGTGGCGGGGAAGACCGGCACCTCGCGGCGCAGCATGGGGGCCTCGCACATCCAGCCAATCATGTCGCGGCCGGATATCTTCTCCAGGACCTCCACGTCCTCGATCTGCAGGGCAAGCTTCTCCGCGGCGGAGGGGGAGATGACCCAGGTCTCGTCCCCCACGCGGACCTTGACGTAGTCCACATCCGGGTTTACCCAGAAGTTGACCTGACCGTAGACGGTCTCCGGCCGCAGGGTGGCCGCTATGAGATAGAGGTCCCCGCAGCGGAACTTGAGCAGCGTGTACTCCTGATTCTCGGCAGTGCCTCCCTGGGAGATGTCGGTCTCGGAGGGGTCCACCGCCACCGGTCCGCAGGACAGGCACGCGGGCGCGTAGTAAGGCTTCTGTATCAGGAGCCCGGCCTGCATGAGCTTGCGGAACTGCCACTCGATG
>CAYXFQ010000050.1:0-7747 GCA_964464345.1 uncultured Methanomassiliicoccales archaeon
CCGGCCCGGGCCCCCTCTCCTCCAAGGCGGGCTCGAGGCTCTCCTCGATTATCGCCGACATCTGATGGGCGGTGAAGGCCCGGCAGACGTGCACCCTCCCCAGCAGGGCGCGGGGATTGTGCCCGGCGTGCCTCAGCATCCGGGAGAGCATGTGAGGGTCGAAGGCGTCGCAGCCGTCCACCCAGAAGGCCGGGCCCTCGCTGGAGACCCCGGCGCAGAAGGCATGGGCCAGCATGGACGCGGGGCCGTCCTCGCCGTCGAGGAGGGTGAGGCGCCCGGGACGGGGACGAAGCTCCCGCTCCACCATGCCCATGGCCCTCATCAACGTCACGTCTCCCCTCGCCGCTGCGGCTCGACCCCTCATCTTCGCTCCCCCCAAGCAGTCTCACTGAGGGTATATCAAGCCGGCCGGGGAGAGGGGGTGTCGAAAGTTAATCGACGCCGGCGGGAAAGGTTAAATCGCAGCGAGGAAATGGCAGAATGGGATGCGCCGGGGCGGTTTTAGCTTAGGGGAGGCCTTGAGGGATGCTCGGGCCGACGTGGAGAAGGCCATGGGACTGTCCTTCTCCATATTCATGTCAGGAGTGTTCTCTCGCATGATAAGGGACCCCGAGGGATCGGGGTACCAGTCCCTCCTGCAGTTCCTGGACGGCGGCCTGCTGGCGCTCATAATTCTCCTTCTGGCGGGATCCATAGTGATCCTGGCCTTGTTCCGAAAGAGGGACTCCGCCTGGACCTCCAGCTCCCGGCACTACTACTTCATGTTCGGCCTGCTGCTGGTGCTGACCTACGCCTCCGGATACCTGATCGCCGACGCCGCGATAGTGGCGGCCACATTGGGAGTGGCGGCCAACGTCCTGCTGGCCTCGATGACTCTGGGATGGAAGAGATACCAGAGGGAGAGCTCCCGCACCCCCTCGTACTACCGGTAGGGAGTGAAGTCCATCTCCATGCTCTCCTCGTAGCTCCGGACCGGAGTGCCGGGGAGATTCTCGCGGCGGCGCTCCTCCTTGGCCCGCAGCTCCGCCAGGATGGGCATGGGCCGGAAGACCTTCCAGCGCCCCACTATGGACTCCACCAGACCCTTCTCGAAGAGGAAGTAGAATATCATGGCCGTGGAGCCCACCACCGCCATGTTGAAGAGCGTGGCGGCAAACATGGACCCGAGGACGATCTCCAGGCTCATCTCGTTGACTGCTATGATGGCGTAGATGGTGATCGCCAGCACCGGCAGTATGGTCTTGCGCAGGGTGCTCAGCACCTCGCGGGAGAGCCGCACGTCCCGGAACTCGCCGCATATCCGCACGTCCAGGGTCTTGAAGATCGCCCAGGGCATGACGAAGAGCGGGACGTACATGGAGATCAGGAAGAGCATCAGCATCGCCTCCATCATGCTGAAGTTGTTGAGGAGGACGGGGTTGAGGCCCAGGTAGAGCCAGACGAGTATCCCCAGCAGGAAGCCCAGGGTCATGAGCTCGCTGAGCTCCCTCCAGGGCATCCGGTTGCGGGTGAAGCTGTGCTCCATGGTGAGGTTGCGGGTGTCGGTGTCCTCGCGGATGTTGAAGAGGCTGGACAGGAAGCGGTCCCGCAGGTCGGGCCTCCTCTTCAGGCCCAGCGCCTCGATGCGGGACAGTATGGTGTAGAAGTAGCGCCTCTGGAGGGCCACCACCAGGCCGACCACCCCGAAGCCTCCCAGCACGGCGTAGATGAGGAAGGCGGCGTAGATGGGGTTCAGCCCGGCGATGATGGCCACCAGGGCCACGCCCAGGAGGATCAAGAGATGGCGCCAGCGGCCGATGTCAAGGTAGACTGCCAGGCCGGGCAGCAGGAACGAGAGGGTGAAGATCGGCAGGACCACGATGAAGTTCTCGATCGTGTCGGCCTGATAGAGCAGCACCGAGCCCACCCCGCAGCAGAGAAGCGAGATGAGGAAGAGCGCTATGACCACGCGGTCGAAGCGGCTGCTGAGGTCCAGCTTGCTGCTGGCTCGATAGCGCCCGCGACGTTCCCTCTCCATGCGCTGGACATGGCACTCGGCGGTATTTAGAGAATTGGGGCCTCAGTCCATCCAGACTTCCAGCTCCAGCTCCGCCATGTCGCCGCGGAAGACCCCGATGACCAGGGCCACCTTCTCCCGCTGCGGGAAGTCCACCGGGCCCAGGCCACCCTCGGTCACTCCCTCGGCGAAGGAGCGGCAGAACCCCTTCTCGTCGGAGATTGCCAGGTCCAGGGGGCGGTCGGACTTCACGCGCACGTGGAGCTTCCTGCCCGCGCGGACCTCGAGGGGGAAGGTCTTGACGTTGCGGTAGCCTCCCGGCTCCTCGATGTCGAACTCCCCCAGGGACATCTTCGTGGGGGGCATCAGCACTCTCTTTCTTCGGAACAGGGACATGTCATCATCACCAGGCGTATTGGAAGGTAAACAGGCATCCCACATACATGGGCAGGTTGCCCGGCATGGTAAGCAGGGCATGGGTCACCGAGAGCGGGTTCACCCCGCGTCGGAAGGGATGGGCGGCTCGCCGCATCTCCTCGTCGCTCCAGGAGCGCAGGCGCTCGTGGGTGGCGAAGAAGCGGGGGGAGGAGAGCAGGGATCGCTCCCACCAGCGGGAGTAGATGCGCGGGTTGTCGCGGACTATGGCCTTTGCGATGGCCTTCGCTCCGCGGAAGGCGGGCAGGAGGCCGGCGAAGCAGACCGGGTTGGCCTGGGCGGCGGCGTCGCCAAGGAGCATGGCCCGCCCTCGGACCAGCTCCCCGACGCCTCCGAAGGGCAGATGGCGCCCTCCCTTGTCCAGGACGTCCTCGGGGCTGTCGCATCCCTTGGGGAAGCCGTAGTTGCTGCCGTCACCGGAGGGGAAGGTCCAGCGATATCCTCCCCGGTAGCGCTCGCCGAGCTCGATGAGCGCCCCGTCGGCAGGGGCGGGCTGCTCGCTCAGGAAGCGCTGCACCTGCATCATCCCCCGCGGCTTGCTGCCGAAGAGGTCCTTGCGCACCCGGGAGAAGGCCCCGTCGGCGCCTATGAGCCAGCGGCAGCGGACCTCCCTCCCGTCCCGCAGGCGGAGGACGTGGTCCTCGCCATCCATCTCAACCGACTCTAGCGCGCCGCGGCGCAGATGGCATCCGCCCTGCTCCGCCCGCTCATGCAGCTCAGCCAGGAAGCGGGGCCGGTCCAGAATCAGGCCTTCCACCTTGCGCTCCACCCGGATCTCGCCGGGCCAGAGCAGCTCGGTGCGGCCCATCGGCCCCCGCAGATGCCAGGGCTCCATGGGCTCCAGCCCGCGGAAGGCGCGGCGGCTGATTCCCTCGCCGCAGATGGAGTGGTAGCGGTCGAAGGACTCCTCCCCCAACATGCGATCCAAGAGGAGCACGTCTCCCATGCCCTCATGGGCCAGGAAGAACGCGGCGGCGGCCCCTGCCGGGCCGGCGCCGATGATTGCCACCTCATACCTTTCTCGCATCCGCACTCACCCTCGATTGCCCTCGCTCGCGCGAGGAGATCTGCGACCCGTGAAGCCTGCTGTTCAGAAGGGGGCCGCTCAGGCTACCCAGATACCGAGGAGGCGATAAAACTTGCGACGCCATCCCCAAGAGGGGAGAAAAGGTTTGTGGGAGGGGCTGGGACCTCAGAAGAGGTCGCAGTTCCTCTGGAAGTACTTGGTGGGGTGGTCGCAGGAGGGGCAGAGCTCCGGGGGCTCGGTGCCCTCGTGGAGGTATCCACACTTGCGGCACTCCCAGGTCACCGGCTTGTCCTTCTTGAAGAGCGCGTTGCCCTCCAAGAGAGCCAGCAGGGTCTCGAAGCGGACCTTGTGGTGATCCTCGGCGTGGCCGATGGCGCGGAGGCGGGCGGCGATGTCGGGCAGCCCCTCCTCGTCAGCGACGTCGGCGAAGTCCGGGTACATGACGGTGTTCTCGTACTCCTCGCCCGCGATGGCGGAGCGGAGGTTCTCGGCGGTGGTCCCGGATATGGTGGGGACGTCCACCTCGACCAGCAGCTCGTCGTAGGCGCTGTCGCCGTCCTTGAGCTGGTTGATCATGCGGAGGAGCCACTTGGCGTGCTCCCACTCGTTCTCCGCGGTCTTGAGGAAGATCTCGGAGATCTGCTCGTATCCCTCGTTCTTGGCGGTGCGGGAATAGACAGTGTAGCGATTGCGCGCCTGGCTCTCACCTACGAAAGCCTTGGCCAGATTCTCTATTGTTTTCTTCATCTTGACACCTGTTTTGTGAACAAACTATGCCTTTTTACTTAAATGTTGATAAATAACGTTTAAGTGAAGTGTGGGGCCGAAGTGCTCAGGCCCTTATCATTATCAACATCATCTTGAAGGGCTTCAGGGCCTGCAGGGAGTGCGGCTTGTTGGCGGGCATGATGATCATCTCGCCCTCCGTGAGATTGAACTCCTCCCCATCGATGCGTATGAGCGCCTCCCCCTCCAGCAGCATGACGGTGGCGTCGTAGGGAGCGGTGTGCTCGCTCAGCCCCTGGCCCTCGTCGAAGGCGAAGAGGGTCAGGGTGCCCTTGTCCTTGCTCAACAGGGTGCGGGACACCACTGCCCCGTCCTGATAGGTGGTGAGATCCTTCCACACCAGCACCTTTCCCGTGACATTGTCTCCGGAACTGGATTCCTTGACCATGCCCCGAGGATGAGGGCGTGTGAAGATAACTCTTGTGGACTCACTGCAATCATTTACAGTCCAGTGGACCCTGGCAAAGCTATTTCCGCCCCCATGGTCATCGCTTTCCGGCCTCGCGGCCGGGAGTTGCATCTTCATGGAGAGATGGTCCTCTAGCAGGATGTTTGTCATCGCCACCATCGGCTCGGCGGTCGGCCTCGGCAACATCTGGCGCTTCTCCGCCCTCGCCGGCCAGAACGGTGGGGGAGCTTTTCTCCTCCCATTCATCCTGGCGGTCATCTTCCTGGTCTTCCCATTGATGGTGGTGGAGATGGCGGTGGGCCGGCGCATCGGCAAGGACGTGGTCTCCTCCTTCCGCAGCCTCCGGGACCGGCACGCCTGGGCGGGCTGGCTGGTCTTCATCGTGGTGCTCATGATCGCCGGCGTCTACCTGGTGATCACCGGCTGGACCCTGGCCTTCCTATTCTTCTCGCTGCTGGGCAGCGGCACGAGCTTTGGGGAATTCACCTCCGGCTACCTGCCCGTGCTCTTCTTCCTGCTCTCGCTCGGCGCCACAGCCTTCATCATCTCGAAGGGGGTGCGCGGCGGCATCGAGAGGATGAGCAGCGCGCTGGTCCCCCTGATATTCATCATCCTGGCCATCATGCTGGCCTTCTCCTTCGGCAGCGAGGGGTTCTCGGAGGGTTTGGACTACCTCTTCACCCCGGACTTCTCGGTCATGGGGGACGCCGACCTCTGGACCGCGGCCTTCGGGCAGGCCTTCTTCTCCCTCTCGGTCGGCTACGGGCTGATCATAACCTACTCCAGCTACGCCGATAGAGACTTAGACATAACCAAGGCCGCCGCCACCATCTGCATCGCCGACACCGCGGTGGCCCTCATCGCTGGCACGGTGATCTTCTCGGTGGTCTTCACCCATGGCCTGGAACCCACCATGGGGGAGGAGTTGGCATTCGTCACCCTGCCGGCGGCCTTCGGCGCCATGCCGGGAGGGGAGATCATGGCCGTGATGTTCTTCGGCCTGCTCTTCATCGCCGCCCTCACCTCCTCGGTGTCCATGATGGAGGTCAACGTATCGTCGGTGATGCAGAACCTCTCCATGAGCCGTCGCCGCGCCTCCATCCTGATCACCAGCATACTGGCCGTGGTGGGCACGCTGGCCGCCCTCAGCTACACCCCCTTGAACCTGAGCGTTATGGGCACGAGGGTGCTGGACCTGCTGGACCACACCTTCGGCACGGTGGGAGTGCTGGTGGCCGCCCTGCTCACCGCGCTGATGTTCTCCTGGTATGTGGACCGGAGAATGCTCGAAGACGAGATCGGCTGCCGCTGCCGGGACTTCGTCCTGCCCATCGTCAAGTACGTGGTGCCCCTGGCGCTGGCCCTGGTGCTGCTCTCCACGCTGCTGCCCTCCTAGGCGGAGAGGCAATGGAGAGTGAATTTCTAAAATGAAAAGGGGGAAAGGGTGTTTGTCCCTGCCGATCAGGGAAGTACGGTCTTGGCCTTGGAGACACGGCCGTCGCGGTCCACCATGACATGCTTGACCGGGACCTTGATCGAGGAGGCGTCCACGGCCATCTTGGCCACGTTCAGCAGGCCCTGGCAGCAGGGGACGTCCATGGTCATGACCCGGATGGAGCTGACTCCACCCTCCTCGATCATCTCCTTCAGCCGCTGCACGTAATCGGCGGGATTGTCATCCACCTTGGTGCAGGCGGTGGCGAAGGTGGCGTCTCCCCGCCAGCCGGCGCTGGGCTCGTCACTGACGTAGCCGACGCAGTTGGCGGCCAGCAGCAGCTCCCTGTCCCGGAGGAAGGGGGCGCGGGGGTTGATCAGCCGGAGCTGTATGGGCCACTGGACCCCAGAAGCCGGCGGGCTGCGAGGCACCAGCGGCTGTAGGGGGACCACATTGCAGTCGCAGGCCGGCGAGATGCAGGGGCCGTCGGCGGCGGGCTTCTCGTGCTCCGGCACCTCTATCCCCTTCTCCTCCAGGTAGTCCAGGGCCTCCTGGTACCACTCGGTCTCGTTGTAGTGGAGCAGGTGCTCCAGATGGGCCTTGACCGTCTCCATGCCCTTGGGCAGGATGTTGTCCATCACCTTGCGCTCGTCGTAGGCCTCGGCCGGACGCTGCTCCACCTCGATGGCGCCCTGGGGGCAGTCCCCGATGCAGGCGCCGAGGCCGTCGCAGTAGTCGTCCCGGACCAGGCGGGCCTTGCCGTCCACCAGGGCTATCGCCCCTTCCGGACAGGCGTCCACGCACTGGCCGCAGCCGTCGCAGCGATCCTCCAGGATCTTGATGATCGATCGCGTCTTCATGTTCACCTCTCACTTGATGTTCAGGGTCACCATGTCAGCCTCGATCTCGCTGTGCGGCTGGATGTTGAACTTGTCAACCAGCACGCTCAGGACGTTGGGGGAGACGAAGGCGGGGAGCTTGGGGCCCAGCATGATGTTCTTGACGCCCAGCGAGAGCAGGGCGAGCAGGACCAGCACGGCCTTCTGCTCGTACCAGGAGATGTTGAAGGACAGCGGCAGCTCGTTCAGCTCCACGCCGAAGGCCTCGGCCAGGGCGGAGGCGATCAGCACCAGGGAGTAGCAGTCGTTGCACTGCCCGGCGTCCAGCACCCTCGGGATGCCGCCGATGTCGCCCAGGTCCAGCTTGTTGTAGCGGTACTTGGCGCAGCCGGCGGTGAGGATGATGGTGTCATCCGGCAGGGCGGCGGCGAAGTCGCTGTAATAGGAGCGGTCCTTGTTGCGGCCGTCACAGCCAGCCATGACCACGAAGCGGCTGATGTCGCCGGCCTTGACCGCCTCGATCACCTTGTCGGCGAGAGACAGGACGGTGCCGTGGGCGAAGCCGATGGTCAGCTCTCCCTCTTCAATCCCCTGCGGGGGCGGGCAGCCCTTGGCGTGCTCGATGACCGCGGAGAAGTCCTTCTGGCCGTCGCCGACCCGGTCCTCGATGTGCTTCAGGCCGGGGAACCCGACCACGCTGGTGGTGTAGACCCGGTCGCGGTAGCTGTCCTTGGGGGGGACCAGACAGTTGGTGGTGAGGACGACGGGGCCGTTGAAGCTCTCGAACTCGTCCCTCTGCTTCCACCAGGCGTTGCCGTAG
>CAYXFQ010000051.1:0-7485 GCA_964464345.1 uncultured Methanomassiliicoccales archaeon
CCCTCCATCGGCGCAGGGCCAGGGAAGAAGCTGCCCAGGAAGCTGTCCTGCATCTGGCAGAGCCTGCAGTTGCTGAGCCCGAGCTCCGAGAGCATGACGATGAAGATTGCCCTACCTGTCACGTCATTGCCGTAGTCGAACGGCCGTATGGCTAGGAAGGACTCCAGAAAGAGGAGGGAGGTCAGCAGCTCGTCATAGGGAGAGTGAGAGGCCCAGTTCAGCAGGTTGGCCATCTCGATCTCTATGTCACCGGGGGCGGCGCCTCCCGGGGCCTGTTTCTGCCGCCATTCTCCCGGAGGAACGGCGTAGCCGCAGCTGCTGTGCAATGAGGAGTGCAAGGAAAGCACATCCTCGGTCTGCAGGGGGAGACGCCAGCGATCGCGGTGGAGATGGGTCTCCATGTGGTTGCGAACGGCCTGCTGGGGGATGTTGCCGCGCTCGGCGACCTTTATCCCACGCGAGAAGTCGCTGCACATCCGCCGCATCTTCTCAGCGCTGAAGGGGTGGCCCTCCATGCTCAGGGACCAATGGATGTTGCCTGAGCAAGCGCCAACAACCAAGGAACCATAGTCGCTCTCACTGAGTATGGTTCTCCCCAGCTCGGCGTCAAGGCGACGGATCTCATTCAGAAGGTGACGATAGTCGAGGTCGAGCCTCAGCCCTTGGCCGTCTGGCCCCAGTGGAGAAATCTCAACCCCTTGGTCCCTCATGAGACTCATTTGTAAGGATTGGGAGCATATATTGGAATCGACAGGAGCTGCCCCATTTCTCAATCTGACAATTGTTGATGAAATGGTATCGCCCCATATCGCCCAAGAAGATACGCCTTCATGATGTCGCGATCCTTTCTCTCCCTGAATTCCAAGAGAGAGTACAGGGAAGTTGAACCATTGCCGGCATTCCTCTCAGTGAACCATATCTGATCCCTGCGGAAATTCTCCTGATTCAGCAGGAGGACATCGTGTGTGTTGAACAGCAGCTGTGCCCCTCTGGGGTTCTGCTCAGGGCTATGGAAAAGCTCTACAAGCCATTCGCAGAGATGTGGGTGCATCTTGGTGTCAAACTCATCCAACATCAGGGTTTTCCCCTCCTTGAGCGCGTCTAGGATTAAGTTAGCGTAAAGGAGGAGCTTCCTAGTTCCTTCCGACTCTTCGTTAAGTTTCAAGGGAGCAGAGTACTCCTTTCCGGATTCATCGTACCAGGCCTGCATTAAGCTGACGTCGTAAATGGTCTGTCCGCTTGTGCCCTCAAATCCTGCATAGGGGTTACGATGATGACCGAAGCCGGATTCCCAGGTTTGGACATCGTGTGACTTGATGATTATGTCTCTGATGTTTATGTCGGCATTTCCAAAGAACTTCAACACGGCCTTTTTGTGGTCTTCGGACTTCTCCATTTTTCCTATCGCCATATCCAGTTGCCTGTCAAAACTACTAGGAAAAGAGCTGCTGAGATTATCTTGAAACCACTGAAAAGCAGGGAGGACGGCAGAGTAATTTTGCTGGACGGAGGAGGAGAGATAAGGTACGTTTTCCAACGTTCTCTTAGCTAGAGGTGTCTGCTCGCTGCGATCGCGGGAAAATCTGTAATCCTGACCCTCTCTCGAGAAGATCAGCGCCCTCCTGCCCTTGGGATAATGGTGGAGAGACTCCTCCATGATCTCATCAGCGTCATGGGCTAGACAATATTCATGCATGACTCGGTCTGCCAGAAAAACAATGCTGTATCTGGTAGGTGAGTTGCAGCTTTCACAATCAAATGCGAATGGTGTGTGATTAAGGCTCATTCCCTTTTGCAGATTGTGAGAGGTGAGAACCATGCTTTGCAATTCCGCCAACGCTCTAAGAACGTTTGATTTCCCAGAGGCGTTGGCACCATAGATTGCGGCGCTGTTGAGAAGCTCGTGCTTCAGAGGGCCCTCATGAATTGTGAGGTTGTCCCCTTTGCTCTTATCGGCTGAGGCCACCATGCTGAGGGTGACCTTTTCCTTGATCGAGCGAAAATTCTCAACTGAGAATTCAATCAGCATGTCGAGGGCATTGTTTGCGGATATAGATATCAATTTGTGATTATTTCACAAATAAGTGACCTTATTCTGCATCATCACGAAATTGACTCTCATAATTCAAAATCTACAAACAGGGCAAACATCGATATACGACTGAGATGAATGACCTTGTGGGCGGGCGAGTAAGACCCTGAAGGTATCTGTACTATGGTGCAGAGTTCTACTCCGGCAGGGCAACGCCGTCCAATTATTCACTCAATTTCTGGTCATTTCTAGACTGAGCCTATCGGCTCAGCGTTGAGATAATAAAATTAAGGAATTGAAAGTGGTTTCAGAAGGCCAGCAGCACGGCGATGATGATGTATCCCAACACCAGCATGCCCAGCGAGCCCATCCAGATCGCCTTGAAGAGGATCTCCCTCTTGCGAGGGTCCTCCATCCAGCGCTGCAGGAAGCGGGGGCCGGAACTAGCGCTCACAGCGCCGCCTCTGCCTTCCGCTTCAGGTGCTTCAGGCGGATGGTGTTCTCCCTCTCCATCTCCTCTAGACGGAACTCGATGAAGGCCTCGGCCTCCTGGAGCTCGGGTATGACCTTGAACTCCAGCGCGTTGACGCGGCGCTTGGTCTTCTCGATCTCGTCCAGAAGCCGCTTCATGGTGGTCTCCACCTCAGCGGCCAGGATCATGGTCTCCAAGAGCGTCTCGAAGGCCTTGGTGGCCTCCTCGATGTAGGCGGAGGTGCTGATGACGCCGTAGCCGCGCTCCAGTATGGGCGTGCGGCGGCAGTCGGACTCCACCTTGGGCACGGTCATGCCCATGATGCTCTTGCGACCGAGCGTCACCTGCGGGTCGCCCTTGAGGGCGAAGGCGGCGCTCTTGACGGCGATGGAGCCCTCCACCGCGGAGGCGATGTGGATCTTCTCCATGGCGTTGAGATAGTCCACCACCACCCGGTCCCGCAGGGCCTTGGCCTTCTCCATGATCTCGAAGAACTCTATGATGAGGCCGTCCCTCTTCATCTTCATGATCTTGTAGCCGCTCTCGGAGAGAGCGATCCTCCTCTTGACGTCCAAGAGGACGGAGCGGGTGGGGGTGATCTCTTGCGTGGACATCGCCTACTCCTGGGGCAGGTACTGCTCGATGTACTTCCGGTCGATCCTGGTCAGCTGGTCGCGCGGCAGGCTGGCCAGGAGCTCCCAGGCCAGATCGAGGGAGTCCTCGATGCTGCGGTCGTCGTCCTGAGACTGGCGCACGAAGCGGTCCTCGAAGGTGTCGGCGAACTCCAGGAACCTCTGGTCCCTCTCGGAGAGCGACTCCTTGCCCACGATGGCCACCAGGCCGCGAAGGTCCTTGCCCTCGGCGTAGGCGGCGTAGAGCTGATCGGAGACGGCCTTGTGGTCGTCCCGGGTCTTGTCATCGCCGATACCGGAGTTCATCAGCCTGCTCAGCGAGGAGGAGACGTTCACCGGCGGGTAGATACCAGCGCGGTGGATCTCCCTGCTCATCACGATCTGACCCTCGGTGATGTAACCGGAGAGGTCTGGGATGGGGTGGGTGATGTCGTCGCCCGGCATGGACAGGATGGGAATCTGGGTGATGGACCCGCTCTTGCCCTTGACCCTGCCGGCCCTCTCGTAGAGCTCCGCCAGGTCGGTGTACATGTAGCCGGGGTAACCGCGGCGACCGGGCACCTCCTCGCGGGCGGCGCCGATCTGGCGCAGAGCCTCGCAGTAGTTGGTGATGTCGGTCATGATGACCAGCACCTGCATGTTGAGCTCGAAGGCCATGTACTCCGCCGTGGTCAGAGCCAGGCGGGGCGTGACGATACGCTCGATGGCGGGGTCGTCAGCGAGGTTGAGGAAGACCACCGCGTTCTCCAGGGCACCGGTGCGCTCGAACTCCTTCATGAAGTTCTGCGCCTCCTCGTTGGTGATTCCCATGGCGGCGAAGACCACCGCGAACTCCTCATCGTCGCCCAGGACACGGGCCTGCCTGGCGATCTGCATCGCCATGTCGTTGTGGGGCAGTCCGCTGCCGGAGAAAATCGGCAGCTTCTGACCCCTGACCAGGGTGTTCATGGCGTCGATGGTGGAGATTCCGGTCTGAATGAAGTCCGAGGGGTTGTCGCGGGCCCAGGGGTTGATGGCCGCGCCCACGATGTCCAGCCTCTGCTCCGGCGTGATGGCCGGCCCGCCGTCGACGGGGTCGCCAGCACCGGAGAGGATGCGTCCCAGCATGTCCCGGGACACCGGCATCTTCATGGTCTCGCCCAGGAAGCGCACGCTGGAGTCGCGGTCAATGCCGTCGGTTCCCTCGAAGATCTGCACCACAACCAGGTCGTCCGAGGTGTCGAGGACCTGACCTCTCTTGATGCTGCCGTCCGGGAGCTTGACGGTGGCAAGCTCCTGGTTGGCGATGGGCTCGGTCTTCTCGACGAAGACCAGAGGCCCGGCGATCTCCTTGATGGTCTTGTATTCTTTCGATATTGCTGTCATTTTCAAGCCCCCAGTGCGGAGAACTCGGCGTCCATGTCCACGGAGACGGCAGCCAGCTCCTCGTCCACGTTCTGCTCGTACTTGGCCTTGGTGAAGCGCTGGCGAGCGGGTATGCTCGCGATCTCCTCGACGCGAGCGCCGGCGGCCAGAGCCTTGTCGGCGAGCTCAGCGAACTTGTAGATGAGCTTCAGCATGGCGTACTGGCGGTCCATGGGACAGTAGGTGTCCACCGGGTGGAAGGCGTTCTGCTGGAGGAAGATCTCCCGCAGCATCCTGGAGACCTCCAGGGTGATCTTCTGCTCGTCCGGCAGGGCGTCAGAGCCCACCAGCTGCACGATCTCCTGCAGCTCGGACTCCCTCTGCAGCGTCTGGATGGCCCATTCGCGCAGGCTCGGGAAGTCCGGAGCAACGTTGTCGACGTACCACTGGCGCATCTGCCTGTCGTAGAGGGTGTAGGAGGTCAGCCAGTCGATGGCCGGGAAGTGCCTCCTCTCTCTCAGCCTGGTGTCCAGGGCCCAGAAGACGCGCACGATGCGCAGGGTGTTCTGGGTGACCGGCTCGGACAGGTCGCCTCCCGGCGGGGAGACGGCACCGATGACCGAGATGGAGCCCTCTTCGTCACTCAGGGACATGGCGCGGGAAGCCCTCTCGTAGAACTCGGAGAGACGGCTGGAGAGGTAGGCGGGGTAGCCCTCCTCACCGGGCATCTCCTCCAAACGGGAGGAAATCTCTCTCATGGCCTCCGCCCAGCGGGAGGTGGAGTCTGCCATCAGGGAGACGTTGAATCCCATGTCGCGATAGTACTCGGCGATGGTCATGCCGGTGTAGATGGAGGCCTCGCGGGCCGCCACGGGCATGTTGGAGGTGTTGGCGATGAGAACGGTCCTGTTCATCAGCGGGTCGCCGCTCTGAGGGTCCTCCAGGTAGGGGAACTCAGAGAGAACCTCGGTCATCTCGTTGCCGCGCTCGCCGCAGCCGATGTAGACCACGATCTCCGCGTCAGACCACTTGGCCAGCTGCTGCTGGGTGACCGTCTTCCCGGTGCCGAAGCCTCCGGGGATGGCGGCGGTTCCGCCCTTGGCGATCGGGAATATGGAGTCCAGAACCCTCTGTCCGGTGATGAGGGGGATGTCCGGCATGAACTTCTCCTTCACCGGGCGAGGCACGCGAACGGGCCACTTCTGCATCATGGCGACCTCCTTGCCGCCGATGACCGCCACCGTCTCCTCGACGGTGAAGCTGCCCTTCTTGATCTCCTCGACCTTTCCGGAGGTGCCGATGGGCACGAGGATCTTGGTGGGCATGGTGCCCTCCATGACCGTGCCGATGGCCTCTCCCTCGGAGACGGTGTCGCCTTTCTTCACAATGGGCTCGAAGTCCCATTTCTTCTCCCGGTCCAGTCCGGGGGCGCTAACGCCACGGAGGATGAAATCCCCCATCGTGTCCCTCAAAACTGGCAGGGGTCTCTGTATCCCGTCGTAAACGGAGCTCAGGAGACCCGGCCCCAGCTCCACGACCAGGGGCATGCCGGTGTTCTCCACCGGCTCGCCCGGGGTCACGCCGGAGGTGTCCTCGTAAACCTGGATGATGCTCTTATCACCCACGATTTTGATGACCTCGCCCATCAGCTTCTCGTGCCCCACCTGTACAACATCGTACATACGGGGGGAGATGCCGACGGCAGTCACCACCGGTCCGGCGACCCTGTAGATCTTGCCTTCACTGCTCATCTAATCATCCTCTGTCTTGTATAAATCGACGCCAATGGCTCGTTTCACCTTCTCACGAAGGTCACTCTCGTCCCTGCCGATGGGCACCACGACTGGCTGAATGCTGTCGGTGACCCTCTGCCGCACGTGCGGCCTGAGCAGGCTCAGGTCGGAGGAGTCCGCGGCCAGGACGCCGATGGACTCGTCATCCATGGCCTCCAGCATCGTGGACTCGTAGTTCTCGTTGTTGGTGGTGAAGACCCTCCTCACCCCCGCCAGGCGGAAGCCCAGCACGAAATCCTCGCATCCGATAACTGCTATGTCCATTCAGATCACCAGAAGCTCCTCAATGGTCTTGTTGTCCAGGCCGCTCATCTTGCCGCGGGCTATTATGCGAATGTTGTCAACCTCCACCTGCTTGTTGATCATGTAGTCCAGGATGGGTATCACGGACAAGGGGTGGATGTGTGAGAACCTCTTCGCCTTGCGGATCTTGTACTTCTCCAGCGACGCCACCAGCTCGCGCAGGGTGCCGCAGTCGTCCTTGAGGACGTCCGCGATGTCGCCGTGGAAGTCAAGCCTCTTCAGGAATGGGGCCATCGCCTCGAAGCTCTCGGCGCCGGCCAGCTGCTCTGCGATCTTCCGGTCCAGCTCCAGGCCTCCCTCGATGAAGAAGGGGAGAATCTCGTCCCGGGGGACGTCCTCCATCTTGAGCTTCAGGATGGTCTCGATGTTGATGATGTCGATCTCCATCCTGATGAAGTCCTTGAAGATGCGCTTGGGCTTGGTAGAAGGGTCTATGCTGTCCAGCAGGCGCTGGTAGTAGGTCTTGTCCAGGAAGTCCTCGATGGCTGTAAGCCGTCCGTCCTCCTTGAACGCCTCGACCATCTCCGGGGCGAACTCCAGCTCCTCCTCCTTGGAGAAGGCGGCCAGAATCTCTTCCACGGTCTCCAGTCCCAGCAGCATGTCCCAGAACGCCTCGGTACCCTTCCCGGCCGGGACCAGGTCCTCGCGGATGGTCTCCACGTCAGCCCCGAAGGTCTTGGCGCGGAGTATCACCTTGAGGTTCCAGAAGTCCCAGCGGGTGAGGTTGGCGGCGATCATGTCGTGCAGATCGCCGTTGCTCATGTTCAGGATGCTCCTGAACGAGCGGGCCATGTTGCGATAGGTGGCGTGCTCCACTAGGTCCACGCCGGCCATCCTGCCACCGAGCTCGGCCATCTCCTTCTGGTAGACGGTCTCGCCCAGCATACGGCTGATCTCCGGCAGGTCCAT
>CAYXFQ010000052.1:0-7281 GCA_964464345.1 uncultured Methanomassiliicoccales archaeon
CCGACCGCGTGCTGCGCGGCCTGGGCCTGAGCTTCGTGGATGACACCATACCCGGCGCCGCCGTCATACTGGGCGGCAGCGACGACCGTGCGGGCCTGATGAAGATCGTCCGCGACGGCCAATCTCGCGGCATGGTCATGCTGGCCTCCGGGCCCGGCGTGGAGCAGATGCGGGAGGAGGGGGCCGCCATGGGATGGGAGCGCATGCTCTACCCGGTGGGCTCCCGCGCCGCCACGGTGCACGCCCTGAACTTCGCGGTGAGGGCGGCCCTGTCCTTCGGTGCTATCGGCTCCGGGGACCGGGAGCGCCTGGACGCCTATCTTGAGAAGAGGCCCAAGACCTTCGTCCTCCACCTGGGAGGGTTGAGCAACCTGGACGCCGCCATGGCCTTCGCCGCCCTGATGCACCACGCCGTGGTGGTCAGCGACATGTCCCTGCCGGAGGTCCCGGGAGCGGTGGTCGTGCACCGCGAGCACGAGACCATGATGCAGAAGGGCATCGAGAGCCGCGGCATCGTGGTCAAGGTCTCCCCGGTGGAGATACCGGTGCCCTACGGCCCCGCCTTCGAGGGCGAGGTGCTGCGCCGGCCTGACACTCACGCCGAGTTCGGCGGCGGACGCTCCCCGGCCTTCGAAGTGCTCCTTTCCAGAGGAGAGACCGAGGTCGAGGACGGCAAGGTCACCATCATCGGCCCCGACCTGGACGAGATGGAGAAGGGCGAGCAGGGGCCACTGGCCATCCTGGTGGAGGTCTACGGGCAGGACATGGAGTCCGACCTGGAAGCCGTCATGGAGAGGCGCATACACCAGTTCCTCAACTTCGGGGAGGGGATCTGGCACAACGGCCAGAGGGACATGAACTGGATACGCATCTCCGACCGGGCGGTGGCCCAGGGACTGCGGCTCCGCCACCTGGGGGAGATACTCACCCTCAAGCTCAAGGAGGAGTTCGGGAAGATAGTCACCCGCATCCAGGTGAGCATCATGACCGACCCGGAGGCCATGGAGGCGCTGCGGCCGGAGGCCGATGCCGCCTATGCCGCCCGCGACAAGCGCCTGGCTGGCCTGGTGGACGAGTCGGTTGACGTATTCTACACCTGCGCCATGTGCCAATCCTTCGCCCCCGATCACATCTGCATCATATCCCCGGAGAGGATAGGGCTCTGCGGAGCCATCAACTGGCTGGACGCCAAGGCCAGCTACGACCTCCTGCCGGCGGGACCCAACCAGCCGGTGCCGAAGGGCCCCTGCATAGACCCGGACAAGGGAGAGTGGGAGGATGTCAACGCCTGCGTCCGCAACGAGTCCCACGGGACGGTGGAGCGGATGTGCATGTACAGCCTCATGGAGGCCCCCATGACCTCCTGCGGATGCTTCGAGGTCATACTGGCGATGACGGTCGACATGCAGTCGGTCGTCGCCGTGCCCAGGGAGTACACCGGCATGACGCCGGTGGGCATGAAGTTCTCCACCCTCGCCGGCTCCATCGGCGGCGGCAGGCAGACTCCTGGCTTCATGGGCATAGGCAGAAAATATTTAACGAGCGACAAGTTCATTGCCGCCGAAGGCGGCTTTCTGAGGATATCCTGGATGCCCAGGAGCCTCAAGGATGCCCTGGCGGAGGACATCAAGGCGATCGGAGAGAGGGCCGGCGTGCCGGACCTTCTCGACAAGATCGCGGACGAGAGCGTCACCGAGGACGCTGAGGGCCTCATGGAATGGATGGCCCGCGTCTCCCATCCCGCCCTGGGCATGGAGCCCCTTATCTGATACGGAGGGAACGATTCTGGAGATACCGACGGCAAGTGAGAAGTGGAGCGGTGAGCTGGGCCAGGTGGCCCTGGGCAAGGACGGCCTCATGGCGGGAGGAGACCAGGGGATGCCCTTCCTCTCCCTTGACGAGGGCTTCCAGGGGCCCCGCCTCCTGGCGGGAGAGGTCGTCGATGACGCCTCCGCCTTCCCGGAGGAGCTTCTCGCCGTCTTCGACGGCGCCACCGAGGACCCCGCCCGCTGGGCGGCGGCCTGGAAGGAGCTGGGCGCCGACTTGATCTGCCTCCGCCTGCTGAGCACCGATCCCGAGACCGGCGGCGCCAGCCCTGAGGATGCCGTGGAGACCGTGAAGGCCGTCTATGCAGCCTCCGAGCTCCCCCTCATCGTCTACGGCTGCGGCAACCCCGAGAGGGACGCCGCCACCCTGAGCGCGGTGGCAGAGGCCATGGCCGGCTGCCGCCTGCTGCTGGCCACGGTGGAGGAGGACCACTACAAGACCGTCTCCGCCGCCGCCATGGCGCACGGGCACGCCGTGCTGGCCTTCTCCAACCTGGATATCAACCTCGCCAAGCAGATGAACATCCTGCTCTCCGACTTCGGAGTGGACAGGAAGGACATCGTCATGGATCCCCTCTACGCCCCGCTCGGAATGGGGCTCGATTACTCTTACTCTGTCAACGAGCGCATACGCCTCGCCGCCCTCAGCGGCGACCGCATGCTGCAGTGCCCCATCATCAGCGACGCCAGCGCCGCCTGGGATGTCGGCGACGCCACCTCCGACGACCCTGAGCTGGGAGACATCCTGGCCCGGGGGAGCAACTGGGAGATCGTCACCGGGCTCTCCGCCCTGCTCTCGGGCGCCGACATGCTGATAGTCCGCTCACCCCTGGCGATGGCTTCCCTGAAGGCCAGCATCGCCGCCCTAGGGGAGGTGCAGTGAATGGCGACGGCGATAGAGTACTTCAAGCTCCTTCCCAAGACCAACTGCAAGGACTGCGGCCAGCCCACTTGCCTGGCATTCGCCATGCTGCTGGCCAATCAGAAGGCGGAGCTCGATGACTGCCCTCATATCAGCCAGGAGGCCAAGGATGCCTTGGCGGAGTCCTCCGCGCCGCCGGTGCGGACGGTGGAGATCGGCAGCGGCGAGCGCCTGCTTCCCATGGGAGGGGAGACGGTGCTCTTCCGCCACGAGCGCCGCTTCGTGAACCCGGTCGCCTACGCCCTCACGCTGGACGACGACTGGGCTCCGGAGCTCCGTGAGGAGACCTTGGCTAAGGCCGAGTCTCTGGCCTTCGACCGCGTCGGAATGATATTCCGATTAGACGCCCTCTGCCTGCGCTGCAAGTCCGGCGACCCAGATACCTTCTCGGCCGTCGCGAAGGAGCTGGCGGAGCGCTGGGACGGCCCCATCATCCTGCAGTCCTCCGAGGCTTCCTTGTTGATCACCGCTGGCGAGGCCATAGCCTCTCACAAGCCCCTGCTCCACGGCGTCGACGCCGCGGGCGTGGAGGAGTTGGCGGCATTCAGCAAGAAGGGAGGATGCCCCATGAGCGTCTCCTCCTCTGACCTGCGGACTCTCGCCGAGCTAGTGGAGAAGGCTCGCGCCGCCGGCGCCGAGGACCTGGTCTTGGACCCTGTGGCTGATGGCATGAAGGGCATACTCGAGTCCAACACCGCCCTGCGCCGCTCCGCTCTCAAGCGGAAGTTCAAGACCTTCGGCTACCCCATACTCAACGATGTCACTGCTCTGGAGGACCCATTGGCGGCCGCAACCCTGGCCACCGTGCGCTACTCCAGCCTGGTCATCCTGGACGATCTGCCGGTGGAGCAGGCATTGCCTCTCTTCACCCTGCGCCAGAACATCTACACTGACCCCCAGGTGCCGATCCAGGTCAAGCAGGACCTCTATCCCATCAACGACCCGGATGAGGATTCCCCCATACTCTTCACCACCAACTTCTCGCTGACCTACTTCACCGTGAGGGCGGACATCGAGAAGTCCCGCATGCCGGTCTGGCTTCAGGTCGTTGACACCGAGGGACTGTCCGTCCTGACCGCCTACTCCGCCGGGAAGTTCAACCCCGAGCACGTGGCGGCCGCCTTCGAGGAGAGCGGCGTTCTCGCCAAGTCCAGCGGCCCAGTCGTGGTGCCGGGACTGGTGGCGCGCATGAGCGGCAAGCTGGAGATTGAGATCGACCGCAAGGTCATAGTGGGGACTAACGAGTCCACCGCCATCCCCCGCCACCTCAAGCGCCTAGCCGAGAGCCGCGCCCAGGAGTGAGCTCAGCGCCGCGCCCAGCGGCGACTCGGGATCGAGAACCAGGGGCTCGCCCCTCTGGTTGGCCTCTTCCACCGCAGGGTCGTGAGGAAGGAGGTGCACCTCCAAGCCCTCCACCGCGGGGATCATGCCCTCCGGCAGCGGCCCGCGGACATTGTTGATTAGCAGCAGACGACGCCCGGTCTCCATCCCCAGCTCCTCGGTCATCTCCAGGAGCCGCAGGGCAGTCCTGATGCCTGTGGCGCTGGGATCGGATACCAGCAGGAGAAGGTCGGCGCGAGGGAGAGTCTTGCGGGACAAGTGTTCCATGCCGGCCTCATTGTCCACCAGGACGTGAGCGTAGCGGGGGAGCATCTGGTCCAGGCTGTCGCGGAGGACGTTGTTGACGAAGCAGTAGCAGCCCTCGCCCTCCGGCCTGCCCATGACCATCAGGTCTATCCCCCTCTCATCCTCCGCCAGGGAGCTCTGCATGCGCAGGGCCATGTACTCATGCTTGCTCATGTTCCCCGGCAGCGAGTCCGGGTCCCGCCGCATGGCGTCGCGGACCTCGGCGATGCTTCCGGAGGGGTCGATTCCCAGCTTCTCAGCGAGGTTGCTGTTGGGATCGCCGTCCACTGCCAGCACCAGACCCTCGTCCCGGGTGGCCAGTGCCTGCAGGGCCAGGGAGGCTATGGTGGTCTTGCCCACCCCGCCCTTGCCGGCCACGGCGGTTATCCGGGTCATGGCAGACTGTACCTCTCGCGCATGTGCTCGGAGAGCTCGCGCAGTAGCTTCAGGACGCTGATGGCGTCGCCCTCCTCCATTCCGCCCAGCCCGCACTGCGGAGAGAGCATGCAACGCCTCTGGAGAAGGTCCCGGTCCAGGCCCTTGGCCTCCAGGGAGCTGAAGTGCTTCTCCATCAGGCTGAAGAGGGTGTCCACGCTCTCCAGGGCGAGAGCCTCGTCGTTGTTGGGCACTATTCCCCAGCAGATGGAGCCGCCCCGCTCCAGGAAGGCGGCCAGCTCCTCGGGGTAGAGAGCGAGCGTGTGGCCGTAGGAGTAGGCGTCGAGGGAGAGCACGTCCAGGCCGCTGCGGAGGACCATGGGCCAGTCGGTGTTGCCGCAGCAGTGCACCGCCTTGTGGCAGCTCAGGCCCTCCATGGCCTCGTCCAGCCATGCCACCGCGTCATCGGCGGCGATGGAGGCGAAGGGCGTGCCCAAAAGGGTGAAGGAGGGCTCATCGAAGAACATCAGCACATTGGGGTTGAGCTTGGACAGCTCCCTCTCCTGCCAGCGGGCGTACATGTTCACGCCCTTGCGGATGATCTCCCCGTAGGAGGAGTCGTAGATGGCGGGGCGGCCCTCGCGGTCGAGGATCTGCAGCCCCTGGCTCACCGGACCGGTCACCTGCCCTTTCACCGCCTCGCAGGCGGAGTGGTCCCGCCCCAGGAAGGTGTAGAGCCCAGCATGCCCGTCGCGGGGAGGCTGGAACCAGTCCAGCTCCTCTCCCAGAAGGTGGGTGTAGAACTCCATTGGATCGTAATCGTCCAGGTCGATGCAGAGCTTGCCCTCCCGGTCGGTGACCAGGCCGGGCAGGCGAGCGGCGCTCTGGCTGTACATGCTCTCCTTGGGCCCCAGGCGGGGCAGCTGCGGCCAGGGGGCGCAGAGGACCTTCTCCGCGGCGATGAGGTCCAGGGCGAGTTCGGGGTCCTCGAAGGGGAGGGATCCAATCAGCGTGGTAGAGCAGTTCCAATCCATTGCTTGACCATCCCGAAGGCAGCTATTAAATCTTTCACGAGAACGTTTGCTGGAAGGCTTCCTAAAACGGCTGGTTCCGCTGCCCCTGATTGAAATTCTGCTAAGGCGCAAACTGCTTCACTGATGGCGCGAGAGATTCCATTTCCAGGATGAGTCAAAGGGAGGGCGGTGCGCGGCCGGAAATGAGGCTTGGATGGAATTTTTCTCCCCCGTGGCCAGATGGGTATGAAATGGAGCGAATTCGAATTTTGGGAAAACACTACATCCAGGCGCAATTGTTATCATCATCAACCATGTTAACCCCAAATGGTGCACAGTAATGTCAAAGGACACCAGTGATTACAAGGTTGACCTGGTTTTCGAAAGTGACCCCGTCACTGTCAGCCGCAAGGCACGGGACATCATTGAAGCAGATGAGAACTGGGATATCCAGAATTATCTCGAGGGACATTTTATTCAGGCCAAGAGGAAAGTTTGCGCCACCAATTGGTCCATTACCCTGTCCATTCGAATCATCAGCCAGGCAGGTGTCCAGAAGGTGACCCTGCTGGCCGAGACCTACGGCAAGGGCCGCCTGGTCACCTCAGGGCTGAAGAAGAGGGTCGACGAGGAGATCGCCGACCTGCTTCGGGCCGCTCTGCCCACCAAGTCCTAGAGGGACGGGAAGAGCGACAGGTCAGTGTGTGGCAGGAAGAGTGCTGAGGAATACTCGTCGAAGAAGCGGACATCGCTGCTGAGGTCCAGATAGGTCAGTTTGGCCATCAGGTCCTCCACTCTCTCGCGTATGCGCCCGGAGAGCAATGTCATCTTGGCTCCTGCCAGGGAGGAGTTGCCCAGGTACTCGAAGCGGTCGCGCGGCAGGTCAGGCAGCAGCCCGATGCGTATGGAGGCCTCCAGATCCAGGTGCTTGCCGAACCCTCCGCAGATGTAGACCTTCTCCAAGTCGCCGAAGTCCATGCCTAGATTGAGCAGCAGGCTGCGGCAGGCGGAGTATATCGCCCCCTTGGTGCGTATCAGGGATTGGATGTCATCCTCGCTGATGAATATCCCCTCGGTGATCTGTAGGCGCCGGGTGTCCTCGTAATCCTCAGCATCGGCCAGCTCTGTGAAGCGTCCCCGGCGGTCCACCCACTCCTCTCGGGAGAGGGCGGCCAGGAGGTCTATTAAGCCGGACCCGCAGATGCCGCGGGGCTCGAGCCCGCCGATGACTCCCAGGGAGAACTTCCCATCCTTCAGCTCCACCGTCTCGACGGCACCTCCGCAGGCTCTCATGCCGCAGCAGATGTCGCCTCCCTCGAAGGAGGGGCCGGCGGAGGATGAGGCGGATATGAGGAAGTCGCTGTTGCCCAGGACGACCTCGCCATTGGTGCCCACGTCGATGAGCAGCGATAGGCCCTCCGCCCTGTCCATGCCGGAGTGGACTATGTCGCTGGTGACGTCCCCTCCCACGTAAGCGGCGACGCTGGGCATGACCAGGACCTCCGCCTCCGGGAGGATG
>CAYXFQ010000053.1:0-7234 GCA_964464345.1 uncultured Methanomassiliicoccales archaeon
GCCAGCTCGCGGCGGATGTTCGGCAGGACGTACCAGACGACAAGCTCACAAGGGATCTTCATCAGAGAGTCCAATGAATTAACGATATTTAACCTGAATGCTGTTAAGACCAGGAAACGACGCCTCCCGAAGGCTCAGAAACCGCCGGGATGCGTCTTCCTGTAGAACTCTCCGGGGTCCCAGTCCTCCTCCTCGGAGTCCGGGCCCTCCATCGCCAGGCCACGGGAGCGTGCGAAGCTGCGGAGGCTGCGCCAGGCCAGCTCGTCGCCCTGGAACTCGTCCACCGCCAGGGTGGACTGGCCCAGCTTCCCCAGGAAGGAGCCGATCACGCTCGGACCGGAGAGGATGACGGCGACGCTGCCGCCATATTCTGCCCCGAGCCCTCCCCGCAGGTAGACGTGGAGGTTGTCCTGGGGCAGGAGCACCAGCTCCGCCTCCTCCAGCGGCAGGTCCTCCCGCGCCTCCTCGACGAGTATCCAGCGCAGGCAGACGTCCTCCTCCAGCAGGAAGCCCTTGCGCAGCTTGCCCTCCGCCTCCAGCTCCCATAGCAGGGTGCGGATCTCCCGCATGCTGAAGGCGGGGCCCATGAACTGGGACAGCTGCTCGGCGGTGAAGCTCCCGAAGCCCCGGAAGGCCTGATGGATGAGCTCCCGACGGGCGTCGCGGGGTTCCAGATGCCGCAGTGGGACCAGAGAGTAGCGCCGGGAGCCGTCGGTGTAGACTATGGAGCCCCGGTGCAGGCGGCGCAGCGCCTCCTGCGTCCTCTGCTCCCCTAGAGTGGAATGCTCGAATATCCCCTTGCGGGCGATGGGCTGCCGGTCCTTGATGAGGCTGATGAGCATGCGCATGTCCTCGTCCACCTCCGCCTCCTGCGCCGCGCGGATGAGGATGGCCTGCTCCCGGCTGGCGTATCCCACGTAGGGAGGGATGAGCACCATGCCCAGCGCATGGCCCTCGTCCGCCTTCAGCTTGAGGCTGCCCCTCTCCCTCGACCTCAGCAGGGCCTCCCAGTCCCCGCGGAGGTAGCCGCGCTCCAGAAGCGCCTCCCCGACGCTGCCGTGCCGGCCCTCCGGGGTCACCCTCTGCCGGCGTATGGCGAGGCTGGTAACCTGCTCCCGCGTGAGATTGATCGCTGCGATGTCGCCCTTGGCGAAGAAGCCGTTGACGTGCTGATAGCCGTTGGCGAGGAGGACCTCCGTGTCCTCCGGCAGCGGCTCGGCGGCGTCCTGGCCCATGACCTCCCAGATCCGGACCACGTCCACCCCCCTCTCCCGCTGATATTCCATGACCTGGTCGATGGCCTCCAGGGCGTCCGCCAGGTCCTCCCGGCGCTCCAGGTCCAGGGAGCGGATGTCCAGAGTCTCCGAGGTCTCCCAGAGCTCGGCGGCGCCGGCCAGGTAGGGGCCGCGCAGGAAGGGGTGCACCCGGCGGTCCCCGTAGCGGGCCATGATCTCCGCCCAGCGCGGCTGGGCGTCCGGGTCTCGACGTGACAGCAGGCGCATGCCCGGCTCGTCCTCGACCACTTCCATGATGAGCTCGGCCTCCTCCGGCATCAGCAGCATCTCGTGGCTGAGGCTCCCCACCGGCAGGGAGATGGCGCCGGCCTGCATCGCCAAGGCCCGGCCTTCTTCAGGCTGGAGACCCAGGGCGGGGCGGAAGGCCTGCGGGGAGACGGGGCCGTTGGCGCGGAGGAAGCGCGCCACCAGCGTCGGCCAGGGGTCGTCCCCGTACGGGCGGGGGGACAATGCCACGTAATGGTTCTCCGAGCCCCAGTCCTCCCGGTCGTCGTAGGCCCTGGCCAGATGGCCGTTGCGGTCCAGCCGGTAGAGGGAGTCCTTGAGGGCGTCCTTGTCCATGATGTCGAGGGCGCCGAGCTGGCGCATCGTCGCCCCGTCCGAGGAGCGGATGATGTTGAGCACCTTCTCGTCAGAAGCGCTGAGCCCCTCCTCCCGGAATGCCTGCACGTAGAGGTCGAGGTCCTCAGCGAGGATGTAGCGCACCCGGCCGCGGACGAAGCGCCCCATGAGTATGCGGCCGGAGCGACGCATCTCCTCCCAGTCCTCCATGCGGAAGTTCTCCACCCGCCGGAAGACCTCCAAGGTGTGGGATGCCCATCCGTAGAAGCGGAAGAAGGACTCGATGTCCGGGAAGCTCCTCCCCTTGCTGAGCCGGTAGCGCTCCACCGACTGATGGTCCATGACGTCGGAGTCGCCGCTGCGCAGGCGTAGCAGGTCGAGGCGGAGCATGTACTGGTCCTGCTCCGAGACCAGGAAGCGGCCGCGGGCGACCTCCCCCTCCTCCACCATGGCGTCCAGGCTCAGCCTGGTCTCGGTCTCGTCCAGCGATAGGGCGAAGGCGGTCTCGGCGGCGGTGAGGGGAGCGTGGCAGCGGAGGTGGCGGAGTATCACTCGATCGAGGGACGCCTCCCTGCCGGGCAGCTCGTACTGCACGGGGGCGAATGACCAGCGTCCCCGCGACTGGCCGATCCTGGCCACCAGGTACATGGACTCCAGCTTACGTAACGAACGAAGCACGCTGTCCTCGGTCACGTCCAGCTCGCTGGCCAGCAGGGCCACGCTGGCCTCCGGGCGGAGGATGTCCAGCAACCTCTCATCCAGCTCCCCCAGCTCCCGCTGGCGGGCGCAGGCGGAGGCGTAGTAGGGAGCCTCCTCGGCGGCCATGAAGTGCGGGTCGCCCAGGAAGACCGAGATTATCTCCCCCTCCTCCAGCAGCTCCCGGCACCATTGGTCCAGCTCCCGGTGCTCGACGTCGCTGTAGGCGTAGACGCTCCTGCCCCTATCCCGGAACATCTGCAGGGGGCCGAGGCGCATCAGCAGCGGCACGATGTCCTCCTTGCCATGCAGGCGGCCGGCCTTCTCCCGGAAGTAGGGGACCAGCTGATCGGCCTCGAACTCGAACTCCCGCAGGTCGCCGCCCATGGCGCGGGCGAGGACCTGGCGGTGCAGCTCCCGCAGCAGTGCGGAGCGGTCCTCCATGAGGACGATGTCCGAGAAGCCGGAGAGGATGACGCTGTGGGCGAAGGGGGAGGGAGTGCCGTCGAACGGTCTGAGCTCCAGGCTCATGGTCCCGTCCTCCAGCCACTCCAGGACCTGGCGGGCGTTGCGGATGTCCATGTCGTCCTCCATGACCTCCCGGTAGGTCTCCTCGATCACCGGCATGCCCTCCATCCTCTCGAGCGACTCCAGCAGGAAGGCGGAGCGGACCTGCTGGCGATTCACCGACACGGAGCGGCCGCGGTAGTTGCGGAGGATCATGAAGCTCCGTGCGGCGGTGTGACGGAAGCGCTGCTTGAAGAGCTCCGACTCCCGCACCGCGCGGCGGAGCACCGGCTCCAGATCCTTGGAGTGCAGTATGCCGTCTATCTTCTCCAGGTCTATCCTCCGCGGGGAGGAGATCATGAAGTTGTCGTCGTTGACGCTGATGGAGACGTTGACCCCGAAGTTGTTGGAGATGTTGCGGGCGTATGCTCTAGACAGAGCGTCGTTCACCCTTCTGCCGAAGGGGAAGTGGAATACGAGGCGATGGTTGCCGGAGGGGTCCACGTACTCCTCCAGCATCAGCTTCCTCTCGTCGGGGATGAGCTCCGCGACGGCGGCCTGCTCCCGGAAGTAGGAGAGTATGCTGCGGGCGGAGCCCTCGTCGATGTGCAGGTCGGCGGTCAGCCAGGAGAGTATGGACCTGTCATCCTCATCCAGGCGGGAGGCCATCTCGCCGCGGAAGCGGGCCACCTCCATGGAGAGGTCGAAGCTGCGCGGCAGCATCTCCCCCGTCCAGGAGGGGACGGTGGGCCTCCGGCCGGAGGCCTCCTTGACGTAGACGCTCATGCCCTTGGCGCGGACGAACTCGAAGGAGCGGCCACCGAGGACGAAGACGTCCCGGGGGGCGAGCCTCTCCACGAAGCGCTCCGAGAGCTCCCCGACCCTGCCGCCGTGGCTGCTGATGACCCGGTAGTTGGCCTCCTCCGGGATGGTCCCCAGGTTGAGGAAGTAGATCATGCGGGAGCCGCGGCGCCGGCCCATGCGCCCCTCCTCCTCGTCGAACCAGAGCTTGGCGTAGACTCCCTCGTACTCGTCCCTGCTCCCCAGATAGCGGAGAGTTGCCAGAAGAGAGTCCTGCGGCAGGTTGCGGAAGCAGTAGGAGCCCCGCACCAGGGTCTCCACCTCCTCCAGTTCCCAGCGGCGGTCCAGGCTCATGCCCACCAGGGTCTGGGCCAGGACGTCCAGGCAGTTCTCGGGGATGAAGACCCTGTCTATCCGCCCCTCGTGGGCGGCCCTGCTCAGCACGGCGCACTCCACCAGGTCGTCCTGGTCGAAGACTATCAGGCGGCCCTTGGCCACCTCGCCCACCCCATGGCCGCTGCGGCCGATGCGCTGCAGGCCCTTGGCCACTGATTTAGGTGAACCGACCTGGCAGACCAGGTCCACCGAGCCGATGTCGATGCCCAGCTCCAGAGAGGTGGAGGATACCACGCAGCGCAGCTCCCCCCTCTTCAGCCTCTCCTCCACGTCCAGACGAATCTCCTTGGACAGGGAGCTGTGGTGGGCCTCGATGCTCTCCAGGCCCCTCTCCTTGAGCTTGAATACAACCGACTCCGCCCCGGAGCGGGTGTTGGTGAAGATGAGGGTGGTGCGGTGCTGGTCCACCATCTCCTTCAGCAGGTCGTACATGCGGGAGTTGACGATCTCGAAGGGAAGGGCGGTCATGTCCTCCGCCGGGCAGAGCACCTGCAGGTCGAGCTCCTTGCGGCCGCGGGACTCCACCAGGGTCACGTCCCTCGGCCCGTCGCCCTCCCAGCCGACCAGGTAGCCGGCGATGTCCTCGATCGGCGCCAATGTGGCGGAGAGCCCGATGCGGGTGAAGGGCGCCTGACAGTGCTCCTGCAGGCGCTCCAGCGTCAAAGACAGGAATGCCCCGCGCTTGGAGTCGCAGATGTCGTGGATCTCGTCCACGATGACCCACTCCACCCGATTGAAGCTCTCCCGGAAGCGGGGGGCGGAGAGGATGAGGGCCAGCGACTCGGGGGTGGTGATGAGGATGTGCGGGGGATTGCGGACCATCTTCTGCCGCTCGTACTGGCTGGTGTCCCCCGAGCGGACCGCCACCCGGATGTCGGGGAAGCTCTCCCCCTTGGCCTCCGCCATGGCCCGCATCTCGGCCAGAGGGGCCTCCAGGTTGCGGTTGACGTCGTTGGCCAGGGCCTTCAGCGGCGAGACGTAGATGCAGTAGACCCGATCCTCCAGCTCCCCCTCGCGGGCGTAGCGGGTGAGCTCGTTGATGATGGACAGGAATGCTGTGAGGGTCTTGCCGGAGCCGGTGGGGGAGGAGACCAGCACCGAGCGGCGGTCGTGGATCAGCGGGATGGCCTTGCCCTGCGGCTCGGTGACGTCCGGGAAGCTGCTCTCGAACCAGTCCCGCACCAGGGGCTCCATGAGCTCCATTACCTCTTCTTTGCTGTGACTCGTCTCCGCCCTTCTCATCATCACTTACCTCGTGAATCAGGCTTCATTGGGCTCCCCTGCTATAACCCCTTTGCGGGGGCTGCGGCGAATGTGGAAAAGTAGTTAAGCTTGCGTTGGAATGGTTGCGACTATGAAGCGGACGCCCGTTCTCGCCCTTCTCGTCATCACTCTTCTGGCGGTGCTCCCACTAGCGGTTGGGAACGTCGCTGCCGCCGGTACGAGCGTCAGCGGAACGGTCTTCGACATCGATGACGACCCCTTTGCCGATGCGGACGTCATCATATTCACGAAAGATGGCGGCGGGCAATACACTGTAGAGCACGCCCGCGTGAAGAGCGGTGAGAACGGCAGATATTCCCTGCAGCTCGCTGATGGCGAGTACCGCATCACCGCCGAGGCGGAGGGATACCGTCTCGCCTCCTACACGGGGGGCGAGTTCACGGTGAGCAGCCAGCCAACTATTGAACTGGATGATATCCTCGTCCCATTGGTGCTGATAGAGGCCCACTGCACCGTCACCGGCACCATCAGTGGGGAGGATGGTCCAGTCAGCGACGCTGTCATTCGCATCATGCACGGCGAGGAGGAGTTTGGGAGGGCCCAGAGCGACGCGAATGGGGGATACTCCTTCGCGGGCGAGAACAGGGTCCGCTCCGGGACGCACACGCTGATTGTGGAGAAGGACGGCTTCGTCACCCATGAGGAGGAGATCATCGCCCCGTCCGAGGGCAGCATCGTGGTGGATGTGGATCTCGTCGCCCTGAGCTCCCACTCCCTCACCGGCGAGATATTCAGCACATCCGGTCCGCTGAAGGACTGCGAGGTCACGCTCACCCGAGTCACCACCCTCATGGGAGACCCGGTGACCTACGTGGCCTTCACCGTCGCGGATGGGAGATTCCACTTCCCGAAGGTCCTGGACGGCAGCTACACCATGGAGATCGAGCGGGACGGCTACACCGTGTTCCAGAACATCTACGCGGAGTTTGAGATCGATGCGGACCTCGTCTTCGAGCACAAGATCGTGATGACCGAGGCCTACGGGCACATACACGGCCTGGTCTACGATGGGGACTTCAAGATCTCCAACGCCCGGCTCATACTCCTGGACCAGAGCGGCAAGGAGCTGCAGAGGGCCACCAGCGACAATGAGGGCCGCTATCGCTTCAATGACGTCCCCACCGGAACCTACCTGCTCAAGGTGGTCAGGAACGGCTACGAGGACGCCGAGTCTAGCATCACCGTGCTGGCATCGGGAACCGTGGACCTGAACTTCCCGCTGGTCAGCATCGACCGCAGCTACCTCTTCGGCCTGGACCTGCCCCACTCCCTGATGGTGGTGGGGATAGGCTTGGCGGTTCTCTTCCTGCTCCTGACGGTGGGATTCCGCACCAAGGTGGATGAGAACGAGGGCCTGATCTACCTGAAGGCGCTGGAAGAGGACGAGGAGGAGGCCTGAGGCCTACTCCCTGAAGCCCGTCCTTCTCTCCACTTCGTCCGCCACTCGCTCGTAGAGACTTTCTCCGTTAGCGTCTATTGCCACCACCAGCGGGCCGAGGCGCTCCGCCTCCAGGACCCACATGGACTCCGCCATGCCCAGGTCCTCCCATTCTCTGCAGACGACCTTGCGGACGCCCTCCGCCAAGCTGACGGCGGCTCCGCCGGTGGCGGCGAGGTAGACGCAGCCGTGCTCCGCCATCGCCTCCTGCACCTCAGCGGACATACCTCCCTTGCCGATGATGGCGCGGATGCCG
>CAYXFQ010000054.1:0-1159 GCA_964464345.1 uncultured Methanomassiliicoccales archaeon
CTGTACTGTGTTGCGAGAGCGCACGGGAACCCTGGACCGCTGTCAACCACTTTTCTCCTTCACTTCTCTGACTTGTTTGTTGCATCCAGTAACAAGCAATAAGTATCCACTCCTCCCCTAACATAGCTTATGGAGCTGACCCTGGAGGTCCGGGTGATACTCTTCGCCATCTTGGCCGCCTTCATAGTGCTGGCTCTCTACTATGAGCTCCGGGTGCTCAGCGGTAAGCGCGACGAGCGTCGTGACGCAAGGGCTTCCCATGAGGAGCTTTACAATTTTGTGGCCACCACCGAGGCCATCGCCAACGCTCTCAGCAACCAAGGCTACGCCGTGGTCGAGGCGGAGACGCTGGCCATGAGGGCGATGATGGCCTTCGAGGCCCGCGATCCAGTCAAGGCCCGCAGCCTCGCCACTCAGGCCCGCTGCATGCTCTCTGAGGCTCGCAGCCACGGCCCTGTCCGGCCGGTGAAGGATGAGGAGGAGGAGGATGAGAGCGAGCCCTTCGGCCCCCTGGAGTCAATCTGCGACGAGCGGGAGAGCCGGCCCCTGCCGAATGACAACAGCCTGCCGTCCCATTTCCTCATAACGCAGGTCCGCAACGCCCTGGAGAGCTGGGAGGGAGACCGCAGCGAGGTTCAGGAGCTCCTGAAGCAGGCGGAGGCCGCGGCGGCAGACGGGGACTGCGACCTCGCCCTCTCGCTCGCGAACAAGGCTCGATGCATGGTCTGCGACGACATTCTCGCCCTCTGACCATACTTAACTTTTCCCCATCTGGAGGCCTGTTTTCCAAGCCCATTTTCATGCCGAAAAGGGCCTCTTCGATGACTGGCCAGACTGCCTTTCGACAATCTATTTATACTCTACTTCTAATCCAATTCACCCATGTTCCTGGTAAAGCTGGGTGGAAGTGTCATAACCGACAAGGCCCAGTACAAGAGCTTCAACGCCGATGTGGCGCGGAGACTCTGCCAGGAGATCAAGGAGTCGGGCGAGAACGTCATGATCGTTCACGGCGCTGGCTCCTTTGGACATGTTCTTGCTCATGAGCACCGCCTCTCGGAAGGCCGAGAGGGCGGCGGGAGCGCCGAGGCCATCGCCAAGGTCTCCCGCGACGTGCGCGAGCTCAGCACGCTTCTGACCTCATCCCTCATCGAGGCGG
>CAYXFQ010000054.1:1169-7231 GCA_964464345.1 uncultured Methanomassiliicoccales archaeon
ATACCGGCGGTCTCCATACCTCCGGGCGCCTGCTTCATGATGACGGGAGGGAGGCTGCGCTGGCCCGACATGGAGGTCGTACGCTCCTACATGGAGCTGGGCATCGCCCCGGTGACCTTCGGTGACGTCGTCCTGGACGACCAGATGGGCTTTGGAATCTGCTCCGGCGACCAGATCATGGAGATGCTGGCAGCGGCGTTCAGGCCCAAGAGGATAATCTTCGTCTCCGACGTCGACGGTCTTTTCGACAGCGACCCCAAGGAGAACCCCGACGCCCGCCTCATCGGCCTGGTGGAGGAGGAGTCCCTGGGCAGCATATCCTGCGGCATGAGCGTCAAGGACGTCACCGGCGGCCTCCGCGGCAAGATGGAGGCCATGCTGCGACTCTGCAGCGCCGGGAGGGAGTGCGTGCTGCTGAACGGACTCGCCGAGGGCAGGCTCCTGTCCGCCTTGAGGGGCGAGGAGATCACCTGCACCCTAGCCAGGAGAGACTGAAATGAGAGGAAGAAAGGCCGACCACATCAGAATCTGCGCCGAGGAGAAGATCTCTCCCGACCACCGCTACTGGGATGACATCAAGCTCATCCACGAGGCGCTGCCAGAGCTGGACTACGACGACATCGACACCTCCACCGTCTTCCTGGGGAGGAAGCTCGAGCTTCCCTTCATGGTCACCGCCATCACCGGCGGCTTCCCGGGCGCCACCCGCATCAACGCCAACCTGGCGGAGGCCTGCTCCCGCATGGGAGTGGGCATGGGAGTGGGCAGCCAGAGGGCCGCCCTGGAGGGAATCGACGTGGAGAGCTACACGGTCATACTCGACTATGACGTCCCTCTCCGAGTCGGCAACCTCGGTGCCCCGCAGCTCATCGCCCAGCCGGGCAAGGACCCATTCACCATGGAGGACATGGAGCAGGCGATCGAGATGATCGACGCCCACGTCCTCGCCATCCATCTCAACTACCTGCAGGAGCTGGTCCAGCCAGAGGGCGACAAGCGCGCACTGGGCTGCCGCGACTGCATACGCGAGGCCGCCCGCCGCCTGCCGGTCATGATCAAGGAGACCGGCGCCGGCATATCGGCCTCCACCGCGAACAGGCTCAAGGGCATCGGCGTGCGGGCGATCGACGTCGCCGGCATGGGCGGGACCAGCTTCTCCGCCGTGGAGATGTACCGGGCCGCCGACGCTCAGGACAGCATCCGCGAGCGCATCGGCAAGACCTTCTTCGACTGGGGGATACCTGCCCCGGCCTCGGTCCGCATGGCCCAGGTGGGCCTGCCGCTGGTGGCCTCCGGGGGAATCGAGGACGGGCTGCAGGCCGCCAAGGCGATTGTGCTGGGGGCTGACCTGGCCGGAATGGCCGGCACGCTGCTCAAGGAGGCCATGGAGTCCGCGGACGCCGTGGAGGCCCGCCTGCAGGAGATGGCGGAGGAGCTGAAGGTGGCCATGATGCTTACTGGATCTAAGGATTTGAAACAACTTTCCCGCGTGGAGCCCATAATCACGGGACCCACCCGGGACTGGATGCCGAGGGATATGTCATGAACGTTATCGAGGTGCTGAAACAGAAAGCGCGAGAGCTAGACGAGCCCATCCTGTCCTTCCTGGACGAGGGCAAGCCGGAGAACCTGATGGATGCCTGTCGCCATTATCCCAAGGCCGGTGGCAAGAGGATGCGTCCGGTCCTGGCAGTCACCATCGCCGACGCCGTCGGCGGCAAGGGCGAGCTGGCCCTCCCCTACGGGGCGGCCCTGGAGATCATCCACAACTTCACCCTGGTCCACGATGACGTGATGGACAACGACGACACCCGCCGCGGCACTCCTGCGGTGCACACCGTCTGGGGCATGCCCACCGCCATCATCGCCGGCGATGCGCTCTTCGCCCGCGCCTTCGAGATCATATCCGACCTGGACATCCCTGACGCTGACGTCAGGAAGGTCCTGCGCTACACCTCGCGCACCGTCTGGGAGCTGGCCGAGGGCCAGCAGATGGACATGAACAACGAGGAGGCGGACGCCATCGACCGTGCCACCTACATCGAGACGGTGGAGAAGAAGACCGGCGCCCTCTTCGGCTCATCCCTCGCCGGCGGCGCCATCATCGGCGGCGCCGATGACGAGCTGGTCAAGAACGCCTACGACTTCGGCCGCCAGATGGGTGTCGCCTTCCAGATCCAGGACGACGTCCTGGGCCTCAAGGGCGACCAGTCCAAGTTCGGCAAGCCGGTCGGCAGCGACATCCGCAACGGCAAGAAGACCCTCATCGTCGTGGACGCCCTGGAGAGGATGCCGGAGGGCAAGGAGCGCGACGCTCTCACCGCCGCCCTCGGCAACGCCGACGCCAGCGACGAGCAGGTCCAGGCCGCAATCGCGGCGCTGGAGTCATTTGGCTCCATCGACCGTGCCGAGCAGGCCGCCCGCGACTACGTCATCGACTCCAAGGCCAAGCTGGCCGCGCTGCCGGAAGGTCCCGACAAGGACTTCCTGATGGCTCTGGCCGACTACGCCATAAGTCGACAGGTCTAGTCGCAGGACAGGCCGCCCTCGACTATCCGGAATAGGGCCGAGCGACCCTCGGGGAGGCTGCGGTGCTTCATGACCACCGCCCTCCTCAGCCCAGACTGGACCTTGTCCAGGCGGATGATGGTCTTGGCGTTGTGGTGGATCACATGGCCCCCCAGTGACTCATAGGAGCCGGTTTGGATCTTGGTGTAGACCTGAGAAGTGAAGACCACCGGCACATCCATTCTTCGCGCCACCCGCAGCAGGGACTCGGTCTGCCGCGTGAGCGACTCCCGCCCGGAGGCGTCGTCGTCCCGCAGGCGGAGGCGATAGTACATGGTCATGGAGTCCACCACGATCAGGCTGACTGACTCGTTGGTCTCCGCCAGCCGTATGGCGGAGTCCACCCGCTGCGCCTGCTCATGGAAGTCGTGGACGGTGAGGATTATCAGATTCTTTAGGAGTTCTGGGTCATCGTCACCCAGAATCTGCCGCATCCGCTCCGGGGAGAGCCCCTCGGTGTCGATGTATATGACTCGACCTCCGGCACGGGCCTGATTGAGGGCCAGCTGCAGGCAGACGTTGGTCTTGCCCGCCCCGGCCTCCCCATACAGGAGGGTGACGCTGCCCTTCTCGAATCCTCCACCCAGCATCTCATCCACGCTGGGACAGCCCAGGGCTATGCGCTCCATCACGGCAAAAAAGGGGTAAGGGGTTGATAAAGTTGGCGTAGGGGAAATGGCGATGAGACTCAGTCTTCCTCATCCTTGATGGCCTTCTCGCTGATGTCGTCCAGGTCGTAATCCAGCTCGTCAAGGTGCCACTTGGAGGACGGATAGAAGAGGAATAGCACGCCCAGCAGGAGCGGCGTCAGGACAATCACCATGAGGAGCCGGGTGGCAGCCATAGGTAAAAAAATGAGGGTAAGAAGTTAAAAAGGTGGTGAAGGGGAGTTTCCTTGGGAACTACTCCTCCCTCTCCTTGACGGCGTCCAGGTCGTAGTCCAGGTCATCGAGGTGCTCCTTCTTGCTCAGATAGACCGGCACGGCGATGAACATCGAGACTATGGAGGCCACTATCGCGATCAGCACCAGGATGGCGAAGATCACGAAGACCACCAGGACCGCGCCGGCGATGACCTCCGGGAAGAAGAGTATCAGCGCCACGAGGGCCACGATGAGCAGGATGGCCCCTACGAGGAAGCCCGTGCTGGCGACTATGCTCTGCAGACGGCTCAGTGAGCCCGAGCCTCCGCCTTGATCACTGTCCATGCAAAGTCCTCCTCAGCGGTTCGGCTTGGGCATGAAGGGATAGAGCGCCGCCGCCAGGTCCGACAGGGACATGGACTGGATGATGATCTTCCCCGGCCCGGTGAGGGTAGTCACGAAGAGTCCCTCGCCTCCGAAGAGGGCGTTCTTGATCCCGCCGATGGTGGTGATGTCGAACTTCACGCTCTCCTCCCAGCCGACCACCTTGGATGTGGATATCTTGTACACCTGCCCCGGCTGGAGCTCGACGACGTTGAAGTCTCCCGAGGCGTGGATGAAGGCGGTTCCCTTGCCGCTGAGCCTCTGAAGCACGAATCCCTCCCCGCCGAAGAAGACGGAGCCCATCTTCTTCTGGAAGGCGATGTCCAGGTTCACTCCTCCCTCCGCAGCCAGGAAGGCAGTCTTCTGCATCAGCCAGTTACCCTCCTCGACATTGATGTCGAGAATCTTCCCGGGAGTCTTGCCGCCGAAGCCCACTATGCCCCTGCCGCCCTGCGCCTCGAAGCTGGTCAGGAAGAAGGTCTCGCCGGTGAACATCCGCTTGAGCCCCTTCATGGCCCCGCCCTTGGTGCTGGTCTTCATGCTCACGTTTCCGGTCATGTAGACCATGGCCCCAGACTCGGAGTAGATGTCCTCCCCAGGCTCGAACTGGATGTTGACGAATTGTAGATTGTCGCCCGTTATGGTATACTTCACTTAACCACCGCTAACAATACTCCCTTACAGAGTAGAAATACATTCTTATGGCGGTGAAAAGAATAATATGGAACCAGGCGAATCCGAGGCTATGCGACTCCTGGGCACAGGTGCGGAGGCGTCCCTGTTTTTAGATGACTATCTCGGCCTTCCCGCGGTGGTCAAGAGACGCTCCGCCAAGTCCTATCGGCACCCCGAGCTGGATCGCCAGCTGCGGAGCTCCCGCACCCGGCGGGAGGCGAGGCTGCTGCGGGAGGCCCGACGCGCCGGAGTGCGCACCCCGCTGGTCTACGACGTGGACCTGCAGGAGTCCGTTTTGATCCTGGAGATGGTGGAGGGGGAGAAGCTGCGGGTGGTCCTGGAGGAGCGCCCGGAGGACGCCCCCGCGCTCTGCCGACGGGTGGGAGAGGCCTTGGGCAGGCTCCACTCCGGCCGGGTGGCCCACGGGGACCTGACCACCTCCAACATGATACTCATGCCCGATGGGGAGATCTGCCTGCTGGACATCTCCCTGGGGGAGTCCATGGCGGACCTGGAGGCCATGGGGGTGGACGTCCACCTCTTCCGCCGCGCCTTCCTCTCCGCCCACTCCTCCCTGGAGGATGCTTACGATGACTTCCTGGAGGGATACTCGGGAAGCAACCCGGAGGCCGCTGCTGTCCTGGCGAGGGCGGAGGACATCGAGGGCCGGGGGAGATACACATGAGACTCACACTGATCACCTCCAACGCCGGCAAGGCGGAGGAGTTCCAAGAGGCGCTGGCCCCGCTCGGCATCGAGCTCGAGCACTGCTCCATGCCCTACGCCGAGCCCCAGGCCGAGAGCCTGGAGGAAGTGGTGCGCCACGGTATGGAGGAGCTGCGCTCCCGCGGCCTTCAAGACTTCATAATCGACGACTCCGGGCTCTTCGTGGATGCCCTGGGAGGATTCCCGGGAGTCTACTCCGCCTATGCCCTCAAGACCATCGGCAACGACGGCCTGCTCCGCCTGCTGGAGGGCAATGACGAGAGGGAGGCGGAGTTCCGCTGCTGCATAGGATGCAGCCGGGAGGGATTCCCGGACATACTGGTGAGCGGCAGCTCCCAGGGAGTCATACTGAAGGCGGCCGTCGGGGAGGGGGGGTTCGGATACGATCCAATCTTCTCTCCGGATGGCGAGAGATCCTACGCCCAGATGGGCCTGGAGGAGAAGAACGTCATCTCCCATCGGGGGAGAGCGATAGAGGTCCTGCGGGAGGCCCTGAGGAGAGAGGAGATAAATCACATGGACGACGAGGGAGTGGTGCTGGTAACCGGAGCCGCCGGATTCATAGGCAGCCATCTGGTGGATGCCCTGCTGGCCAAGGGCCGGCGGGTGCGGGGATTGGACAACATGTCCGCTGGGATGGTGGAGCACCTGGAGGAGAGCATGCAGAACCCCCGCTTCGAGCTCCTGCGCCTGGACATGGTCGAGGACGACTTGGACGAGGCCCTGGACGATGTGGGAGTCATCTATCACCTCGCCGCCAATCCTGACGTCCGCTCCGGCGTGAGCGACACCCGCTCCCACTTCGACCAGAACATCCTGGCCACCTACCGCCTGCTGGAGGCCTGC
>CAYXFQ010000055.1:0-2129 GCA_964464345.1 uncultured Methanomassiliicoccales archaeon
GAGCCCGCCAATCTGCGAGAGGAGAACCGGCAGGCGATGCGGAGGGAGTTCGAGCTCGTTCAGCACTATGTCCGCCGCGGGAGGCTGCGGGAGCTGGTGGACAGCCGCGCGGTCTCCAGCCCTTGGTCGGTGGCCGTCCTGCGCCTTTACGATCAACTCTGCTACGAGCTGGTGGAGGAGAGATGCCCGGTGGCGGGAGAGCGCATGGCCTGCAACAGCACGCAGTCGCTGCAGCGCCCTGAGGTGCTCCGCTTCCGTCGCAAGGTGGCCTCCGAGTACCAACCTCCGGAGCACAAGCGGGTCCTGGTCCTGCTCCCCTGCAGCGCGAGGAAGCCCTACTCCCTGTCTCGCACCCACCGTCTCTTCAACTCCGCCATCCGGACGGGAGACCACGACACCCTGGTGCATGAGGTCATCATCACCTCTCCCCTGGGCATCGTCCCGCGGGAGCTGGAGACCTTCTACCCCGCCAACGCCTACGACATCCCGGTCACGGGGGAGTGGAAGCTGGAGGAGAAGGAGTTCATCCGCGGCATGCTGGAGGGCCTGCTCTCTTCGCACAGCTACGATGTTGTCATCTCCCACCTCGGCCCCGGCCACGAGTTCCTGGACGGCTTGGTGGAGATGGAGGACACGGTGGTCGGAGACCCGACCTCCCCCGCATCGCTGCGCAACCTGGAGAGCGCTCTGCGCCAGGCCTGCGCCGACATGCCCCGCGAGTCCTATCAGACCGACCGCATCAACACCATCCGCAGCATCGCCGCCTTCCAGTTCGGGGAGGCCAGCGAGGCTCTGCTGGAGGGCGCCCAGGTCGCCGGGAGGTACCCCTTCTGGAAGATCATCGCCGATAAGCAGCAGCTGGGCATGCTCACCGGCGAGCGTGGCATGATATCTCTCACCCTGGACGGGGCGGAGCGGCTCAAGAACGCCGGGGGAGCCACGGTGGAGATCGAGGACTTCGAGCTCCGCGGCAGCCTCTTCGCGGTCGGAGTGCGAGAAGCAGATTCATCCATACGCATCGGCGACGACGTGGCCATATGCCACGAGGGAGAGCTCAGAGGCGTGGGCGTGGCCTTGATGCCAGGCTCCGACATGCCGCTGCTGAAGCGCGGGGTGGCGGTCAAGGTTCGCCACCGGGTACGCTGACAGTTTCGGTCACCTCTCCCCCGCTTTTCCTTATAAGCGAGATGGACGATGTAGAACTCAGCGACTATTGTTCGCTGTCCATCCATCCCGAGGCGGGGGCTCATCCCTCCCCCCCTCAAACTCCTTCTTTCTTCTCGATTAATGATAAAAGATGTGGTGCAGGCGCCGGGATTCGAACCCGGGCGATTGGCTGGCCTCGCCCCCTGAAGGGACTTGGAAGGCCAATATCCTAACCAGACTAGATAACGCCTGCTTGGAGTTCTCTCTAATCGGGAACTCGTATTTAACCATAATGCAGAACTCGGTATCAGTACCGGGTAATATTAATTATCAAAGCATATTCATGTCTCCTGGGGGTTGAGATTTGCGCTCGTTATCCATAGTTAGGCACCGGAAAAGGCAAAGGCGCCTAGGGAAACTTTTGGACAAGGCGCGTGACGCCCTCACTGACGGTGACAACGAGTGCGCGATGAAGCTGCTCGGCGAATCCTCCGAGCTCTTGGACTATCGCGACGGGCCGATCGACCCGCGCCTGGTGTCTCGCTACATCGCCATGGTCTCGCGCTTCGACCTCGACAAGGCTCGCGGCGCCTATGTGGAAGCCGCTCGCAGCGGCAGCGCCGATGACGCCCTCTCCATACAGTGGGTGTCCTATCTGGTGCAGGATGGCAACCACGAGGAGGCTCGTGACATCCTTTACTCCCTTCCTGCCGGGCCGTTCGAGGCTGAGAAGCACACCCTCATCGGCAGGTCCTGGATGGGCAGCGGCGACCTGAAGCAGGCCACCCGCTCCCTGCAGGAGAGCATCCGCTGGGACAGCCAGCAGGATGCGCCCTATCAGCTGATGGAGCAGATGGACCCTCAGAGCAACTGGGGAGTCATCCATCAGATCGAGAACTTCGACTACGAGGATGCCGAGGCCAGCCGGGAGCTCTACCTGGACGAGGTCACCCAGGCCGATACCGGCGCAGACTTTGCCTTTC
>CAYXFQ010000055.1:2139-6913 GCA_964464345.1 uncultured Methanomassiliicoccales archaeon
TGGCCAAGGCCCTGCACCTCTGGCACAGCGAGTCTCCCGAATCCGCCCTCAGCGCCTGGCGCTCGATGAGGAGCCGCTACACCGACAATCTGCTGGTGCAGAAGGTCGGTGCCCGCATGGCCTTCCACGCCGACCGGCCGGACCTCTGCGTGGAGCGCTACGAGGATGCCCTCGCTCTCGACCCGGAGAATGCCGGCCTCCTCCAGGAGTACGCCGACACCCTCATTCTTCTCGAGGACGCCGATCAGGCGCTGATACTACTCAATCAAGTCCTGCAGCTGAGCCCCGGCAACCGGAAGGCCACCCTCTCCAAGGTGCGGGCCTTTGCGGCATTGAAGGACCGCTCCGGCTGCGCCAGCACCGTGGAGGAGCTGGCGGCCTCCCCTCACTGGGACAAGGACTCCCAGCCGGAGGCGATAGGAATGCTCATCGAGTGCGGGGCGCACATGGAGGCCAACCGGCGCCTGGTGGAAATCATAAGAGAGGAGCCGAGCAACCTCCTCTTCCTGCGACTGAGCATCAAGAATCACACCCTGGCCGGCAACTACAGCGATGCCGTCCGCACCGCTGACAAGGTCATACGCATCTCCGACGAGGGATTCGACGACCACATGGTCAAGGCGGACATCCAGTTCCAGATGGGGGACAGCAAGGGCGCCAGGCGCACCCTGGGCAACATACTGCGGCTCGAGCCCCACTACCTTCCCGCCCTTACCCTTCTCAAGGACGTCAGCAAGAGCGAGGGGGACGAGGTCTCGGTCCTCGAGCTCTGCGACCAGATCCTCTATCTCGACCCCAACGACGTGGGGGCGATGCTGGACAAGGCGGCCTCCCTGGACCGCACTGGCGCCTCGGTGGAGGCCACCGAGATGTACTGCCGCGCTCTCTCGACGCCCGACAGCGGCCCGATTCACCTCCGGGACATACTGTCCACCGTCCTCTCCCGCGGGCGCTATGACGACGCCTCCATGATATCCGACAAGTTCCTGGAGATACACGGCGAGGACTGGGCCCTCTGGGCCCTGCGCGGCAACGCCCTCTACGGCATCGGCCGCATGGAGGAGTCCATCGAGGCCTACGACGTGGCGCTCGGCCTGAACGGCAACGACTCGCTGCTCTGGTACTCCAAGGCCATGGCCCTGGAGCAGATGGGGCAGCTGCAGGATGCCCTGGACAGCTACGACAAGGCCATAGTGCGGGACCTCGGCAACACCGAGGCCTGGATGGGCAAGGCGCTGATCCTGGAGAGGATGGGCGACCTGCGGGAGTCATTGCGGAACCTGGAGCAGGTTCTGAAGAACGACCCCGGCCATCACTTCGCCCTCATACGCAAGTCTCGCCTGCTGGTGCGCATGGGCAAGCTCCAGGAGGCCGTCTACTTCCTGGACATGGCTACTAAGCTCAACCGCAGCGACCTGGTCCCGCTCGCCCTCCGCCGCGAGGTGCTGAAGCGGATGCAGGACCACAACGGCGTCATACTCAGCGCGGACGACATGCTCAAGCAGAAGGATGACGACTGGGAGGCCCTGATGGACAAGGCCAAGGCCCTGCAGAGCCTGCGCCAGTACAGCGACTCTCTCAAGGTGCTGACTCGCATGCAGCGGCTTGACCCTGAGAGCATGGAGGTCATGTCCCTCCGCCGCAACTCCCTGCAGCAGCTGGGCCGCCAGGATGAGGCCACCCAGGTGCTGGAGGAGATGATCGCCCTCCAGCCCGAGGACAAGGAGCTTCTGCTGGAGCTGCTCAACCTGCGCATCGAGGAGGGGGACCAGAAGGACTCCCTGAAGATCCTCGATCACATTCTCACCTTCGACCCTCTGAATCTCAACGCCAATCACGCCAAGGCGGAGCTGCTCCTGGAGTCCGAGTCTTACGACGAGGTCCTGGAGCTGCTGAACTCCATGCGCGAGCAGGGAGTCTGGGAGCCCAAGTCCATGGGCCTCATGGCCTGCGCCCAGCTGGGTGCCGGCAATCCCCAGGCGGCCCTCGAGACTGCCGAGGAGGGCCTGGCCGAGGACAAGGTTCTGGAGAGTCTGCATGTGGGACGGGCCCTGGCGCTACTCTCCCTCAATCGGCCGGAAGACTCCCTGAGGGCCGCCGAGGAGGGGCTGAAGGTCAATCCGCAGAGCCCCGCCCTCTGGCGCCGGCGGGCCGACGCGCTCATGAAGAGCGGCGACATCGTGGCCGCCCTCACCGCCTACGACCGGGCGGTCGGCTTCGGAGACACCGATCCCGACACCCACTTCCACAGAGCTCAGGCCCAGTATCGCCTGGACAAGCCGGAGATGGCGCTGTCCAGCCTGCAGAGAGCTCTCAGCTATCGCCCCCGGCATGCCGCATCCTGGTCCCTGCTCGGCCTCATTCAGACCGAGGCGGGAGAGATGCGGGATGCCCGCAAGAGCCTGGACACCGCGCTGTCCATATCTCCCGACGACCGGGACGCCCTGCTGCGCCGCGCTCGGCTGCACGCCGCCATGGGTGAGCCCGCGCGAGCAGTGGGGCTCTTCGACTCCATAGGCGACCGGGGGCTCATGGACGCCAAGACGCTGCTGGAGAAGGCGGAGCTGCTGATGTCCATGAACATCCCCGACCGGGCCCTGCTGGCCCTGGAGGAGGCCTACCTCATGGACCCCGACCTCCCCGGGCTGAAGGCCAAGATAGGGGACCTGGAGGCCTCTCTCAGCAAGCAGAGGCTCCTGCAGGCCGCCCAGTCCATCCTGGAGGAGAGCTACCAGGACGGCAGCGAGATCGATGCCGGGTACATCCGCTCCCGCGCGGAGTCCGCCCTGCACGAGGAGCTGGAGGAACTCCTGCTCTCCCGAGAGGGGCTGCGATACCCGGCAGTGTGGTCGCCGGAGTTCGAGGCCCTGGAGCAGCAGTCCCAGCAGATCCTGCTGATACTCGGTCGACGCGACCACAGCAATCTGGAGAACAGCACCCTGTCCCAGATCTACGTCCACCTGCCGGAGCGCGACATCCGCCGCGCGAAGGAGATCCACGCTCACATACGACGGGCTCTCGTCGATGAGATAGAGGACCCGGAGATAATATCCTCCCGGGTGCACGCCGTGCGGGAGATGCTCTCCGTCCGGGCGGACATACCCAGTCTGTATGAAGTGATGAGGAGGCAGGACCTCGGCCCTTACTCCGCGCGACTGGCCCTCTTCCGAGACAAGGAGGAAGAGGACTTCAGTAGCAGCTCATCTCCGACTTCATGAACTCGCGTAGTAAACAGGTGGCGTAGTTCCCCTTGGGCAGCGAGAAGGACAGCGTGTAGCTGTTCCCAGAAATCTCGACCTCCAAGTCGTTGAAGCTGCAGAGCATCTCACGGCGACTGCCCTTGGAGCTGCAGTGGGGCAGCGCGGGGATGATGAAGTCCTCTCGCTTCAAGCCCTCCGCCGCGATGACCTCACGCTCGATCTCCCCCATCTCGCCGTCCGCGAGGACGCTCTCGCTTCCGAAGAGGGAGGCCGTCACGAAGGCTCGCCCTCGCCGCGTCTGTCTCGCCACCAGGTCCAGGTTGGCGGCGTTCACCGGCTGGGCCTGCTCCGGGAGGGGGACGCCCTTGTCCCCGAGGGGGATGACTAGATCCCCTTCCCGCGGCTCGTTCAGCGGGATTTCCCGCCGCATCCGCTCCGAGAGCATGAGGTTGAAGAGATAGGACTGGTAGGCGTGTACGAACATCATCTGCAGGTTGCCCGGCAGGGCCCCTATCGCTCCCGCGTAGTCGCCTGGGTTGCGCACCAGGTGCTCCGCCAAGGTCCTCTCATAGGACATCACCCGCGGCATCTTGGCCAGCAGGGAGGGGAGTGCGGACTCGTCCTCGAGCTCTTGCCGCAGGGCGCCCATGTCCTCCCCCTCATGAGGAGAGGTCTCGGAGAGGTAGCAGCGCACAGCGCCCGCGAGGTCCCCCCTCACGATGCGCTCGCCAACCTTGTGGGTGACCGGCCGCAGGGCCCCAAAGCGCTGCACGCCGAAGAAGTTGGGAAAGCCGCCGGCGGCCCTCAGGGTGGCGGCAGTGTCAGCAAGCGATTCCTCCAGCGCGTCAGCGCTGAGGTCGCAGTCCCGCACCGTGACGCGGAAGCGGTTGCCGATGAGCTCCCCGATGCGGATGGGCCTCCTGGCTCGATAGACGTCGAAGATCTCCACGTCCTTCAAGTCCACCTTGTCCAGCATCTCCGGCGGCCCGTCGAATGACATTAGCTGGCTGGTGACTGCCCTCTTGTCCTTGGTGCCGGCGAAGCCGACGCGATTGCGGGAGACGCCCATCTGGCGAGATAGAAGTCGAATGAGGCGGTTGGTCTCCCAGTTGTTGGTCCGGACGGTGGCTATGCTGTAGCGACCCTCCTCGTCCCGAGGCGGGTGGTCGGAGATCTCCTCCACCCAGAAGTCCTCGGGCTGGACCTTGATCCTCCCGCCGCTGCCCTCACTGGCGCTGAGATAATGCCGCAGCCCTATCTCGGCCTCATCGGTGTCGCAGGCCCGGGGAGGCATCTGCGTTCACTGGTCGATACTGATGCGGGCGTCAGCGAAGTCCTGGGAGATGGAGCGCGCAGTCTCCCGGATGGCCTCACCGGCGTCGCCGCTGTCCACAATCACCAGGAGGCGGGGGTCTTCCAGGTCAGGATGCCGGTCGGTGAACTGGACATCCAGGACGTCATCTCTCTGCATCAGGCGGTTGAGGAGGGGGGTGATGACGGTCATGTCAGCCTCCTTGATGCTGATGAGGATAGAGTCCTCGGTCTTCTCAATAAGATGGAGCTCCATGGCTCCT
>CAYXFQ010000056.1:0-6912 GCA_964464345.1 uncultured Methanomassiliicoccales archaeon
GGCTTCGACGAGAGCAGCGGCGCCGTGCTGGTGCACCTCAAGGGACAGCCGGCCCGTAGCACCCGGCGCTTCATCAAGCGCCTGAACGAGGAGCTGCGCCTGCCGGTGGCAGTCTTCCTGGACGGCGACCCCTGGTCCTTCCGCATCTTCGCCTCCGTGGCCTACGGGGCGATCAAGACCGCGCACGTCTCGGACTATCTGGCCACCCCCTCCGCCCAGTACGTGGGCATCACCGCCAGCGACATCCTGAACTATGACCTGCCCACCGACGCGCTCAGTGAGCAGGACATCGCCGCGCTCAAGAGCGAGCTGGGAGACCCCCGCTTCCAGGATGACTTCTGGACCACGGAGATAGAGGCCATGCTGAAGATGAAGAAAAAGGCGGAGCAGCAGGCTCTCGCCAAGTATGGCCTGGACTTCGTCACCGACACCTATCTGCCGGAGAAGCTCGGCGATATGGGATTCCTCTGAACCCTACTGCCCAGCGTCCTCGAGCCTTTTGAGGACGAAGTCCCGCTCCATGGCGGCCAGGAAGTGTCCCAGCCTGGGCCCGGACTTCCGACCGATGAAGATGCTGTAGAGAGCCTGGAACCCCTTCCTGGCGCTGAGGCCGTTCTCCTTGGCCGCCTCGAAGGTGGCGTTGTGAATCGCCTCCCCCTCCCAGGGGACCTCCTCCAGGGCCTTGCGCACCTGTCGGTAGAAGGCGGTCTCCTCATCGCTGAGCTCGATCTCCGGCATCTCCTCCGCGACCGAGAACTTCACCATGTCGGGAGCGAAGCCGTCCAGCCAGTAGCGGACAGAGCTGGCCCTCTGGCGGAGCACCTGCAGGTCGTGGTCGTCCATGCCCTCCAGGTCCTCAGTCCTCTTCAGGATGCCCATCACGCCCTCGAAGTCCGAGGTCAGCTGGGCGACGTTGACCAGGTGGCGGTAGGGGACCTGCACCGGCAGGGACTCCGCCAGGCCGTCGGGCAGGGAGAGCTCGTAGGCCCGGACCAGGTCCTCCTCGACCTCGCTGGCGCCGCCCTCGTAGTGCAGCCTCTCCACCCGGTCGTACTCGTCGACCATGTCCAGGATTCCGATGCCGGAGTCGTAGTCGATGTGCCTCTCCGGGCTCAGGCGCAGGAAGGCGAAGTTCAGAACCTCTGGGGGAGTCATGCGGATGGCATCCACACCGGACACGGGAGAGCCGGTGGACTTGTGCATCTGGCCCATGCCCTTGAGCTGCACGAACTCGTAGGGAACCGGATAGGGGGGCTCGGCGTCGAATACCTCCCGCACCAGGCGCACTCCTGAGTCGTAGGAGCCGCCGGCGGAGGCGTGGTCCTTGCCGAAGGGCTCGCAGGTCACGCCGAAGATCTTCCACTTGGCAGGCCACTCCAGGCGCCATACCAGCTTTCCCTCCTCCTTGTTGATGTTGGCCTCTCCCTCGTGGCCGCAGTCGCAGCTGTAGCGAACCAGTGGCTTCTCGTAGGAGAGGACGTTGGATGTGAATCTCCCGCAGGCGGAGCAACGGGGGTTGTAGGGGTTGAAGTTCTCCGGCATCTCCCTGCCGGTGACCTCGTTGAGTATCTGCTTCACCAGGTCCTGCTTGCGCAGGCTGGCGTCGATGCAGTCGGCGAAGAGCCCCTCGCCGTAGAGGGAGTGGGTCCAGAGGATCTCCGACTCCACTCCCAGCGCCTCCATGGAGTCCAGGAAGGGCTGTATGAAGTGATGGGCGTAGCTGTCATGGCTGCCGCAGGGGCAGGGGATGTCGCTGATGGGCTTGCCCACCTCGTCCTCGAACTGCGGGGGGAGGAAGTCGTACCTCCGCCGCAGGGGGTCGTAGGAGTCTATGAGGTAGATCATCCGGACCTCCTGCCCGCCCTGTTTGATAGCTTTGCGCACGGCCTCAGCGGTTATTGCCTCTCTCAGACTCCCCACGTGGATCATCCCGGTGGGACTGATGCCACTGGCTATGAGCTGGCGATCATGCTTTTCTGCCAACTCCTTGGATATAACGTCTGCCCAATGCATAGCTATCAAGCGTGGCAATATCGAAAGGATATTAATGTTTTTCACAGAATCAAGTTTATATATCGCCTGCGGAATCCGATAGCAATGGCCAAGAAGAAGACGGAGGGATTCCAGTCCGCCGCCGGATTGATCCGTTATTTTGACAGCGAGGACGACAAGTCAATCAAGATCAACCCCTACCTCGTCCTCCTCTTCGGGATATCCCTCTCTCTCGCCGTCATACTCATGCAGTACCTCTGGCCGATGTAGGCCAGTCTGCGAGAATTGTTCTTGGCATTCAAGAGGAAAAATCTCTCCCAGCCGTCAGGCTGTGAATAAAAGGGACGACCGGGCCCGGAGATCGGACCCGGTCGCATAATGGGGCTTACGCCTTTTCTTCCATCAAGTCTCCGTACTTCTTCTTGTAGGCCGTCGCCAGCCAGGCGGGGGCGATGAGCGCAGTCAAGATGGACATGAGCACCACCACGGTGTAGAGGTCCCTGGTGATGAAGCCGGCGGTCAGACCATAGGCGGCCACGACCACGCCGACCTCTCCACGCGGGACCATGCCTATGCCGACGATCTTCGCCGACTCCTTGTCCCTCTTCTTCTGGGTCATCAGGACGCCGAAGTAGCCGGCCACGTACTTGCCGACGATGGCTAGGACGATGGTGCCGATTGCCAGTCCCAGGATGGCTCCGAGCCCGGCGATCTCGACCCTCATTCCCACATAGACGAAGAAGAAGGGGACCAGGAAGGCGTTGATGGAGCGGAACTTATCGACCAGCGCGCCACGGCCGAACTCAGCGAAGAGCATACCGGCCAGGAAGGCACCGATGATGGCGGCCATGTTGATGTGCATGGCGAGCGCGGAGAGTCCCAGGCAGGTGAGTACGGCCAGGGGGAAGGGGTCAGCCTTCAGGGGCCAGCTGCGGTCCTGGCACTGGAACTGGGCGGGCTCCTGAGTCTTGCCCTCCCGGCGGTCGGCGATCTTGGGTATCTTGAGGCAGATGAACATTATGGCGCCCACGAAGGCCAGAGCGACGACGATGGTGTACACGATGTCCATGGGGTTGAAGACCCCGCTGCCGGCAATCGAGCCGCTGACGCCAGCAACCACAGCCAGCACGATCATGGCCAATATGTCGTCCACGACCGCGGCGCCGATGATGATGCGAGACTCGATGGTCTCCATGACTCCCATCTCGGTGAGCACGCGAGCGGTGATGCCCACGCAGGTCGCCACCATGGCGGCGGCCATGAAGAGGGCGTGCGGGATGGTGTTGCCGGTGGGGTAGAAGTGCTCATAGCCGATGACCAGGCCGAATCCCAGGATGAACGGGATTATGGTGCCGAGCGTGGCCACCCACACCGCGGGCCTTCCCACTGCGCGCAGGTCGCACATCCGCGTCTCCATCCCCACCACGAAGAGCAGGAATATGACACCCAGGTTGGCGATGACGACGAAGATCTCATGATAGACGCTGGGGTCGGTGGCGTGCCAGGCGACGTCCATGCCCACGGCCAGCGTGAACTGTCCGATGAAAAGGTTGGCGATTAGTATTCCTGCGATGATCTCTCCGACCTGGCTCAGAAGGCCGAGGCGCACGGATATCTCGGAGAAGATCCTCGCGATTAAGAATATCACGAAGAGCTGGATGAGGACTGCCTCCATCAGCTCCAGGCCTGAGAAGAACTCAGTGAATTTTGTTAAGAGTACATCGCCTGCGTGTTCAAACAACTTTACACCCTGCGTTTCGTATATGACCATTATATAAGTCTTTTTTCCCTAGCCGCCGTAACTACTCCTGTGAAAATGAGGAGTGAGATGGCTCGCGGCGGGAGCACTGGGTGACGGTCGGCGCGGGCCTTAACCGTCAGCTTTGCACGAAGCGCACGTACTCGGCGTTCTCCTGACGGTCGAACTCCCGTATCATGTTCCCGACATCCTCGGCGTCACCGCGGAGAATCATGACCTCGAGGCACTTCCCGCTCTCCAGGTGGGAGTGGAGCTGGGTGCCCACCAGCCTCTCGTAGCGATGCTGGATGACGCTCATCCAGGAGTCCATGTGGGAGTTGTGCACCACGATGAGGACGCCTTCCACCGGGCCGCTCATGTCCTTCCGCTCCCTCATCTGGCTGTCCACTGTCTTGAGGCAGTAGCGGATCGTCTCGCTGCGACTGCTCAGCCCTATGCCCCTCTGGATCTCCCGCAGCTGGTCCAGGCTCTCATCCTTCAGGGATACGCTCACAACTACCATCTGACCCCTCCGAATTATTAACAATAGGCAAATGGAGCGGGATTTATTAATAATGTTTTAGGTAATCTTATTAAGTTGCGCGAGAATCGCTTTTCATGCGCTCCCACAAGGCTCTAGTTGCCGTCGTTCTGGGCTGCCTCCTGCTCTCTGCGGGGCTGATGCTAGCCACCAACGAGAGCTGGGACGAGGACGGCCTGACGGTCTGCGTCACGCTGCCGTGGCAGAAGGAGATGCTGGAGCGCATCGGCAACGGGAAGCTGGAGGCGGTGCTCTTCGTCAAGCCGGGCGGCGACGCCCACGGCGGCGAGTTGGAGGTCCGGGACATCATATCCGCCTCCCGATCCATAGCCTACTTCTACGTGGGCTCCGGCGTGGAGTGGGAGGTCATCAACCTGCCCACGCTGATGGAGGCGCTTCCACAGGTGGCGATGGTCGACATGAGTCGGGACCTGACCCTCCTGGCGGCGCTGGACGACGGTCACGGCCATGGGCCGATAGACGCTCATGTCTGGACCTCACCCGCCAACCTCAGGGTGATGGCGGAGCTGGTCTATGACTACCTGCTGGAGTTGGACCCGGGGAACGCCGACGCTTACACTAACGGACTCAACGACTACGTCGGGGAGCTGGACGAGATAATCACACTCGCGGACACTCTTCTCGGCCCCAACGCGGGGAAGAGATTCCTGGTCTGGCACCCGGCCTGGAGATACCTATCAGAAGACTACGGACTCCAGGAGATTTCCCTGGAGAGCCCCTACAGTGGGGGGATGACGCTGGAAGACCTGCTGGACCTCAGCAAGATGGAGGAGGAGTTCAGCCAGATATTCATCAAGCCGGACGACCCGGTCATGGAGCAGAGCGAGGTCTTCGCGGCCAGGGGGATAGAGGTGAAGATCGCCAATCCCCTGGCGATGAGCTACCTGAGCGAGCTCGGGGGCTTCATAGAGGCTCTGCACGAAAGCTGGGAGTGACGACAATGACGGAGAAGCCCAAGCCCATCGAGATCAAGAGAGTGAGCGCCGGTTACAACGGCAACATGGTGATCGAGGACATCAACCTCGACATCGAGGATAGGGACTACCTGGCCATCATCGGACCCAACGGGGGCGGCAAGAGCACCTTGCTCAAGGCCATCCTCGGACTGCTGGAGCCGAGCTCCGGCAGCATCAAGGTCTTCGGCCAATCTCCCAGTAAGGCGGTGGGAAGGGTCGGCTACGTCCCCCAGCGAGGGATATTCGACGCCTCCTACCCCCTCTCGGTGCGGGAGCTAGCCCTCATGGGGATGCGTCACCGCAAGGGCCTGCGCCCCCGCTACTGCGACGAGAGCTGGAACCGGGCGGAGGAGGCCATGGAGGCGGTCGGCATCAGCGAGCTCGGCGACAGGAGGATCAGCGAGCTCTCCGGCGGGCAGCTGCAGAGGGCCTTCCTGGCCCGGGCGCTGGCACCGCAGCCGGATCTGCTTCTATTGGACGAGCCGATGGCCAGCCTGGACCCCACCATACGGGGCTGCATCTATGATGTGCTACGCAAGGTCAACAAGAGGGCCGCCATCGTCATGGTCACCCATGACATGGGCATCATCTCCCAGGACGTGAAGCGGGTGGCCTGCCTCAATCGCCGCATCTTCGTGCATGACGAGCCGGAGATCACCCCCGAGATGCTGGAGGAGGGCTTCCACTGCCCCATGGAGCTCCTGGCGCACGGGGTCCCCCACCGCGTACTGGGGGTGCACGTCGATGACTGACTGGGCGGCGGTGCTCTCCATCGGACTGGTCCAGAACATGTTCGTGGCCGCCCTGCTGGCCAGCCTGGCCTGCGGGGTGGTCGGCACCCTGGTGGTCGTCAGACGACTGGTCTTCGTGAGCGGGGGCATAGCCCACACCACCTTCGGAGGCGTCGGCTTCGCCTACTATCTCCAGTCGGTGTTCCTGCTCGGATGGTTCTCCCCCATGATGGGGGCCATACTCTTCGCCGTCGGCGCGGCGGTGATCATGGGCCTGCCGGTCATCAGCAAGAGGCTAAGGGAGGACTCCACCATCGGCGTCCTCTGGGCGGTGGGCATGGCGCTTGGTGTGCTCTTCATAAGCCTGACCGACCACAGCCAGGTGACCGTCCGCTCCTATGAGAGCATCCTCTTCGGCAACATCCTGCTGGTCGGCAATGCGGAGCTGGCCATGATGGCCGGCCTGGCGGTGGTGATCATCGCGCTGGTGGCATACTTCTACCGCGACCTGCAGATCGTCACCTTCGACGAGACCCATGCCCAGCTCTGCGGCATCAACGTCAATCTGATGAACCTTATGCTCTACATCATGGTGGCCTTGACCTGTGTGTTCATAATGAACATCGTCGGCATCGTCCTGGTGATCGCTCTCCTGACGATACCGGCAGCCATGGCCTCGCTCTTCACGGACGACCTGAAGGAGACCATGATCTGGGCCACCGTCGCCGCCGTGGCGATATCCATGCTGGGGCTGCTGCTCTCGATACACCTGAACCTGCCGCCAGGGGCCACCCTGGTGCTGGTGCTGGGAGGAGCCTTCATAGTCGCACTGGCGGCGCGGCCGCTGCTGGCGAAGGCGGACTGAGCGTCAGGAGCCGCCGTTCTGCTCCTCTTTCAGGAGGATGTACTCCATGGAGTCCACAAGAGCCATGA
>CAYXFQ010000057.1:0-6863 GCA_964464345.1 uncultured Methanomassiliicoccales archaeon
GAGGTCCCCGGTCCAGACGGAGCCGGAGAGGGCGAAGGGGCTGTCGTTGGCCAGGTTCAGAGCCTCATCCTCGTCCCGGAAGGGGACAAGGGCCAGAACCGGCCCGAAGGTCTCCTCGCGGAGAAGGTCCGCATCGTGACTCAGGCCGCTGATGATGGTGGGCGGGAAGAAGTGACCGGCTAAGGAAGGATCCCTCTCGCCCCCAAGGAGTATGCGCCCTCCCTGCTCCAGCGCCCTGGCAACCTGTCGCTCCATGTCCAGGACGGCATCGCCGTCGATGAGGGGGCCGACGCTGACCTCCGGGTCATTCCAGCCGTCACCCTGCCTCAGGGCCTTGGCCTTCTTGACCAAGAGCTCGCTGAACTCCTCCATGACCTCCTCCTGGACGTAAAGCCGCTTCACAGCGACGCAGACCTGCCCGCAGTTGACGAAGGCGCCCCAGGTTGCGGCGGTGGCCGCACGGTCGAGGTCGGCGTCAGCCATGACTATCATGGCATCCTTGCCGCCGAGCTCCATGACGCAGGGAGTGAGGCGCTGCGATGCCGATTGAATCACCTTGCGCCCAACCTCGCCGCTGCCGGTGAAGACGATCTTGTCCACCGGGGACTTGGCCAAGGCGCTGCCGACGCCCGGTCCGTTGATGCAGACGACCAGATCCTCGGGGAATCCCGCATCGGCGAAGAGTTCCGCGACCAGCTCTCCGCTCATGGGGGTGTGGGAGGATGGCTTGAGGATGACCCCGTTGCCGGCGGCCACGGCGCTGACCGTCTGGGTGAAGGGAATGACAAAGGGGAAGTTGAAGGGGGAGATGATGCCGATGACTCCCAGGGGACGGTAGTTTATCTCCGACCTTCGCCCCAGGTAGCGGAGCATGGTCTGCATCGAGCCCTGCTGGACGCCCTGCCGCCAACGGAAGGAGCGCAGCCAGCGGGAGGCGTGCTGACAGGACGCCGCCGCGGCCATGGCCTCGGTGTTGAGACCCTCCAGGCGGGGCTTCCCGGTCTCCAGGTGCACAGTCCGGGCGATCTCCTCGCTCCTTCTCGCCAGCTGCAGGGTCAGGCAATCGAGGTAGGCGGCCCTCTGCTTCAGGGGAGTATCCGCCCAGATGGCCTGAGCCTCCCGGCAGCGCTGAATGGCCTCATCCCCATCCTCGGGGCGGGTGACCGCCACCTCGCCCACCTCACTCAAATCGATTGGACTGTAGACTTTCAAGACTCGTCCCCCATTACCTCATCGACTATGGTTTTTATAAAGCAGGCCACCGCGCGCTAGGTAATGATAATATGGGAACTCCTCAATGCCTGCCCTTGGAGCAATCATGACGAGCCTCAATGATCAGACGAGGACACTCGCCTTTGCGCTGCTCTCATTGTCTGCCCTGGCAGGGTCGTACATCATGATAGCGCTCAGTTCCGAGCTGAGCGGCTCGGTGATGGTCCTGCCCATATCCTATCTCGTCCTGGGGATGCTCATCAAGTATGGTGACCAGGCCTACGACGAGAGGACCTTTTCTCGGCGCAATGCGTTTCGTCTCGCAGTTCCCGGAGGCCTTCTCCTGGGCTTCATCATGATTATCGACAATGGCACCGCCACCATCGCTCTGGGACTTCTGATCAGCCTGCTGCTGGCAGGGAAATACGACAACAAGGGTTTCATGATAGCATTCCTGGTGGCTTTCGCCGTCATCGTCGCCGGCCTGCTGGCGGGCACATCATCTCCCAGTATTTTTGGGATTGTGCTTGCTGGGGCCGCATCTTTCGCCGATGAGTGGGGGGACGGTTGGGCGGAGAATCGCAACGGGCTGCTGGAGAAGGCGCTCTGCCAGAGGCCCTTCCTCAAGGTCATGGTCCTTCTCCTCTGCGTCGTCGGGCTGCTGAGCAGCTATCTCTACTTCCTCATGTTCCTCACCTTTGACTTTGGCTACTCCCTGGTGGAGGCCTACTCCGAGCAGTACAAGGAGGCGGACTGTGCCTCGATATGACCTGATAGTCGCTGGAGCCGGCCTCTCCGGTCTCTCCTGCGCCATACACTTCCTCCATCGTCAGCCGGGAGCTAGCGTCCTGGTGTTGGAGAAGCTACCGGGAGAGCGCTATTCCCGCTATCACCGCATCTGCGGCGAGGCCCTGAGCGATAAGGCCCGACGGGAGATGGCTCCAATCGAGCTCGCCGGGAGGAGGCAGCGCATCCGTTATGCGGAGGAGCGCTGGCCGGACGGGACTGCGATCCGCGCCAAGGTGAGCGGCCACATCGTCGACCGGCCGCTGCTCCTGGCCTCGATGAAAGAGAATCTTCTTTCCCTGGGAGGAGAGCTGATCGAGACTCCCCTCCTGGCCATAGGGGGGGACGAGGACGGCTATCTCATCCGCACTGCGGAGGATGCGCATACCTGCCGCTGGCTGGTGGGGGCCGACGGGGCGTTCTCTCGGGTGCGCTCCGAGCTCTTCGACGAGAAGCCGGGCAGCCTGATACCGGTCAAGCAGTTCCTCCTGCCGGGGAGCATGGAGAGGGACGACTGCATCATATTCCATTTCGATCAGCGCTATGACGGCGCCTACCGCTGGGAGTTCCCCTGCGGTGACGTCATCAACGCTGGATTCCCCAAGGGCACCCAGGAGCCCTTCTCCGACGCACTGGAGGAGAGTGGCCGCTACATACCCATCGGCGCCCTTCAGAACGTCGTCTCCGGGAACTGCTGCCTGGTGGGGGACGCCGCCGCGATGGTCAACCCCCTCTCCTTCGGCGGCATACGCATAGCCCTGCTCTCCGGCAAGAGGGCCGCCATGGCCATCGCCAAGGGGGACCTGGGGGGATACCAGAGCTGGTGGGAGCGCAGCCCCTTCTCCCGTCGTGACATCTACGAGGCCTATCTGGAGTGCAAGACCTGGAGCGACGAGGAGATGTCCGCGTTCGTCCAGCCCTTCCGCAAAGGCTACAGCATGATCGCATTCATCCTGGCCTATCTCCGTTGGCCGGGGCGACGGCGGATGACATCCGCTTATCTACACTCATTCATCTACGGTTGGTGACAGAAAATGCAAGAGATCGACGTTTTGGTTGTGGGAGCCGGGCCAGCCGGCAGCGCCGCCGCTGCCGCCGCCGCCCGCGCGGGGGCCAAGACCCTGCTCATTGACAGGAAGAAGGAGATCGGGACTCCCGTTCAGTGCGGGGAGGTAATCGGCAAGTCGTTGCTGCAGCAGGCAGGCATCAAGCTGCCTCGCCAGGCCGTCTGCCGCAATCAGGCCTCCACGCGCTTCCTCATCGACAGACGCCTCATGGTGGTGAACCGCGAGCCCTACTGGGCTAGCGTGACCGTGGAGAGGAAGATACTCGACAAGCTCTTCGCCGTCGGCGCCGCTGAGGCCGGTGCGAGAGTGGAGGCGGACACCCGCCTGACCGAGCTCCACATGGAGGGGGATCAGGTCGAGGAGGCCATACTCATGCAGAGGGGAAAGGAGGTCCGGGTCAAGCCCCGCATGGTCATCGCCGCCGATGGCGTGCACTCCACCGTCTCCAAGCTGACCGGCTTCCGCTGGTATCCGGAAGAGATGGTCGCCCGCGGCGGGGAGTTCGAGATGGTCTCCAAGAAGCCGCTGCCGCCTTCCATGCAGATAATCCTGGAGCCGGAGGTCGGCCTCGGCTACGGGTGGATAATCCCCAAGGGGAAGAACCGCGCCAACGTGGGCCTGGCCAGAGTGGGTGCCAGCGGCAACCGCATGCGCATGCTGGAGGAGTGGGTCGAGGACCACCCTCTGCTCTCTCGCTACTTTGACGGCGACTCCATCCTGGAGGTCAAGACCGGCGACGCCCCGGTTCCCGGCGTCTGCGGCGACACCGTGAGAGGGAACATCATCTTCACCGGCGATGCCGCCGGCCAGACCCTGGCCTTCGTGGGCGAGGGAATCATACCCTCCTATGTCTGCGGGATGGCCGCCGGAGAGGCCGCCGCGTCCTATGACAGCTCGCTTTACGGAGAATATCTGGATGGCACCCTCGGCGAGGAGCTTCGCTACGGTGCGGACCTGAAGGACCAGATTCTCGGCCTCTGGGAGGATGAGACTCTAAACGATGCCCAGAGGGTCCTCATCGCCGGCCTGGTGATGAGCGAGTGCCTGGTCCCGGAAGATTTGGAGATGCTCTTGATAACCGATCCCAACAAGGGATCTGGCCTCATCGGCGGCCTGCGCCAGAAGCTGCGGGCGGAAGGAAGGGACATCACCGTGAGTCCGATAAGCCCGGGTCGGAAGCGATGAGCGACTCCACGGCTTCTTCGGCGGCCCCCAGGTCACCGGAGTTGTCGAGGATCTCCCAACCGTAGTGGGAGAGGCCCAGCATCCTCTCCCTCACCCTCTCCAGGCGAGGCAGGCTCTCGAAGACCTGCAGCTCCTCTCCCCGCTTGAGTATGCGCTGCATGGCAACCTCCGGCTCCACGTCCACGAGGATCATGCGCTCCGGGCGGGGGAGGAGGGCATCTATGACCTTGTACGCCGGCAGAGCCAGATGCTCTGGCAGATAGGCGGCCGCCATGCTGTAGCGCACGAAGATGATGTCATCGTATTCCTTTTCCAAGCGGCGCATCCCAATCAGGGTCTGCAGCACGTCGATGATGAAGAAGAGGGCGCTGAATGCCTCACAGAACTTGCCGTTGCCCTCCAGGAAGCGGCTGGATATCTTGCCCGGGATGCTATCCGAGGGATGGTGAAGCAGGATCACGTCCCGTTCGCAGTCCTCGCAGCAGTCTCTGAGGATCTCCGCAACCGTGCTCTTCCCGGAGCCATCCAATCCATCCAAGACATACCAGACCATCTTATCAGAGCCCCAGGAGCATCATCGTCAGAGCGACGGTTAGAGGGATGCTCAGGTTGTCGTACTCCCCCGGGCTCAGCAGCTCCGCCAGAGAGGCGACGATGCCGGCGACCAGGGGGGCGATGAGCAATAAAGGCATGCCGACGGCAGTGCCGACATAGTGGCCGCTGTCCATCAAGAAGCCGTAGAAGAGGAGCATCAAAGCCCCGGAGATGGCAGTGGCGGCAAAGACGGCCAGACTACCTTCCACGGTCTTTCCACCACGCAGTGGCCGACTCCCCAGCTTTCTCCCGATGAGGGAGCCGAATCCGTCACCGTAGGCCAGGGCCAATATGCCCATGGAGGCGGCCATGATGTGGTCCCCACTGAGCAGGACCATGACTCCCACTGAAACGACGTAGAAGAGCAGGCCGGAGGAATGGCCCTCTCGCGAAGCCTCGCCGATCATAGTGCGTCGGAAAGGCTCCCGGCCGCAGCACGGATGGCAGAGGAAGAGGATTACCAGGAAGGGAAGCACGAAGGAGAGCAGCATCACCCAGGCGGATTGGAAGAGCCACCAGATGAGGACGAAGTTCCCGATGGCCACATGCAGAATCTTGCGACGTGTAGCGTTGTCGGCCCGCTGCTCGCTCAGGGCGTAGATTACCAGAGCGGCTCCGATGAGGAAGTAGACTGCGATCAGCCCCCAGAGATCTGGGCCGAGAATCATCATTTCTAAATCGGGAAAGGAATATTTATGGCCTCGTCCCTGCCAGAACGGGGATTTCCATGCTGATAATGACACGCAAGATGGACCTGGATGGGCTTGTGGAGAAGGTTCGTGGCAAGAGAGTGGGCATATGGACCTGCCGCACCTGTGCCCGACTCTGCGACGGCCTCGGCGGGGATGAGGCGGCCGAGAGGCTGGAAAGCGCGTTGGAAGAGCGTGGCATAGAGGTCTGCGGGAGAGCCTCGACATCGGCCTCCTGCCTATGGGATAAGGTGGAGCGCGCCCTGGCCGACGACCCCTTCCGCGATGCCGAAGTGATCATCCCCCTGACCTGCGACGTGGCGGCCAAGATGATGGAGAGCTTCAGCGATGCACTGGCCGTGGACTGCGTCCTCACCCGCGGGAGGGGAGGCCTGTCCGAGGAAAAGGAGCCTCTCCTGATGGGGCCAGATGGGTCCTGGACGAGGCTCGGAGACCTGGAGGACGCCCAAGATCTCCGCGGACCCTTCGTCTGAGCCTCCCAGAAGCCTTTCTGGCTGTTCATAAACAATATATATCTTTAGAATTATGAGCGGCACAAACTAGGGAGAACAAATCATGGATGTAACATTAGTTGACAACCTGTTGTTTATGATCCCCCTTGCGGGCCTGGTAGCCCTAATTTTCGGTCTCTACTTCTATCGCAGTATCTTCTCCAAAGATACTGGAACCGATGAGATGAGGGCGATATCGGACGCCATCAGCGATGGCGCCATGGCCTACCTGTCCCGACAGTACAAGACCATCGGGATCATTGCCATAGTTCTGGCAGTGATCCTTGGCATATTCCTCGAGTGGCAAATCGCAGTTGCGTTCCTGATCGGTGCGGCTTTCTCCGCCCTCTCCGGATTCATCGGCATGTATGTGTCCGTGAACTCCAACATCAGGACCGCCAGCGCTGCCAGAAGGTCCCTGAAGGAGGCTCTAACGACCTCCTTCCGCGGTGGGGCCATCTCGGGTGTAGCCGTTGCTGGTCTGAGCCTGCTGGGCGTCTTTGCGCTCATCATGCTCTTCGAGTACGTCTGGGGAATGGAACTTGGACTCAAATACATCGTCGGCTACGCCTTCGGTGCTTCTCTGGCAGCCCTCTTCGCTCAGCTCGGCGGCGGTATCTACACCAAGGCCGCTGACGTCGGAGCTGACCTCGTCGGCAAGGTTGAGGCCGGCATCCCCGAGGATGACCCCCGCAACCCTGCCGTCATCGCCGACCTCGTCGGTGACAACGTGGGTGACTGCGCCGGTCGCGGTGCTGACATCTTCGAGTCCACCGCTGCTGAGATCATCGGTTCGATGATCATCGGTTTCGCCGCCT
>CAYXFQ010000058.1:0-6837 GCA_964464345.1 uncultured Methanomassiliicoccales archaeon
ACGAGCTCTGCACCCGCTGCGGACGCTGCGTCAAGATCTGCCCGGTTGGAGCACTCAGCATGGAGGCGAAGGGATGAGAACCATCAACTGCGACGTTGTCGTCGTCGGTGCCGGGCCCGGTGGCTCCACCACCGCGGAGTACGCCGCCAAGGGCGGCCTCTCGGTCGTCATGATCGAGAAGAGGGCCGAGATCGGCGCTCCTCTCCGCTGCGCGGAGGGAGTCTCCAAGAAGTGGCTGGCCGAGATGGGGATCGAGCCCGACCCCAAGTGGATATCCGCTGACATGGCCGGGGCCATCCTGGTCTCGCCGAGCGGTCACACCTTCGAGCTGGATGAGAGGAAGGCCGGAACCGAGGTTGGCTACATCCTCGAGCGCGCCCTCTTCGACAAGTACCTGGCGGAGCGCGCTGCCGTGGCTGGTGCCAAGATCATGATGCGCACCGCCTGCACCGGCGTCATCCGCGAGGGTGGCAAGCTGGTGGGAGTCAAGGCCAACGCCATGGGCGAGCCCATCGAGATCCGCGCCCGCTGCGTCGTGGCCGCGGACGGATTCGAGTCCCAGGTCGGCCGCTGGGCAGGCATCGACACCTCCCTGGCCCTCAAGGACACGATCTCCGCCATGCAGTACCGCGTCAGCAACGCGGACGTCCGCCCGGACTACTGCGAGTTCCTGCTGGGAACCGCCGCCCCCGGAGGCTATCTCTGGATATTCCCCAAGGGCGACGGCAAGGCCAACCTGGGCATCGGCGTCCAGGGCGCCAAGTGCAAGAGGGGAGCTGACGCCAAGTACTACTTGGACAAGTTCCTCGCCGAGGACCCCCGCTTCAAGGACGCTCAGATACTCGAGATCGCCGGCGGCGGTGTCTCCACCGTTCCCGGACTGGACGAGTCTGTCGCTGACAACCTGGTGTTGGTCGGTGACGCCGCGAGGCTCATAGACCCCATCACCGGCGGCGGCATCGCCCACGCCTGCCTCTCCGGCATGTATGCCGGCCAGGTGCTGAGCGATTGCGCCAAGAAGGATGACTTCAGCAAGGAGGCCCTGATGACTTACGACACCATGTGGCGCGACCGCATGGAGGACAAGCTCTACAGGAACTGGATGGCCAAGGAGAAGTTCGTCGAGCTCGACGACAAGACCCTGGACGAGATCGTCCTGGCCATCAGCGACTCCGACATCACGGAGGTCAACGTCTTCAACCTCCTGGCAGTCGTCAACGAGAAGTATCCTGAGCTGATGGAAGAGATGGAGAGCTTCTTCCTGTGAAGCTCCCGACTCTCTAAACCCCTTATCTCTTTCTTAATTTATCAGAATCAGAGCGGAGGCTCCGTCTGGAGCCCCGGAACGCCGGTGCGCACCGCATAGGGCGTCCCGCCATGGCGGGCGATGGCATCGCAGACCAGCTCAGGCTTGTCGGTGAGGGCTATCATGCTCCCCCCGCCGCCAGCCCCGGTCAGCTTGGCGCCATAGGAGTGGGGGAGGCTGGCGTCCACCAGCTTGTTCAGCCGGTCGGTGGACACGCCGAGTATGGAGAGCATCTTGTGGTTCTTGGTCATGAGGCGCCCGAGGAGCTCCAGGTCCCCGGCCTTCAGCGCCGCCTCGCCCTCCTGCGCTATGGCCCCCATCTCGTCCACGATCTCGCGGGCGAAGCCGCTCTTGTCAAAATAGGATCGCACCCTTCCCACCAGGGGACCAGTGGGGGCGCTCACGCCGCTGTGGCCGACCACCAGAGTCATCTCCGGCACTGGGATGTCGTGCACGCACCAGCGCTTCCCATCCCGCTCCAGGGTCCAGAGGTGCCCCTCTTCCTCCTCGCTCTTTATCGCCACGCCGCCCCCATGGGCGCTGGCGGAGGTGTCCAGAGGGCTGGCCCGGCCCTGGGCGGCGAACTCCATGTCGAAGCCCGCCCGGGCGGCGGCCTCGGGGTCGCTCTCCCCCTGCAGGGCCTGCAGCGCGCCCACGAAGGCCACGCTCAAGGCGGCGGAGGAGCCCAGGCCAGAGCCGGAGGGAATCATGCTCTCGGTGCGTATGTCCAGAGGGCCGCCCTCCCAGAGCGTTTCCAGCGCATGGCGCACGTGAGGGTTGCGCTCAGGGTCCAGGGGGAAGCCGTTCAGCCGCATGGAGCCAGATGGCTTCAGGTGGCAGGTCATGCGGCGATCGATGGCCAGGGCCAGGGCGGGGTGGCCGAAGACCACCGAGTGCTCCCCCAGAAGGATCACCTTCCCAGGAGCGGATGCGCTGGCACCTGGCCCCATCATCGACAGCGGCCTCCCGGACCGAGACTCATTTGTTGAGCCCGAACTTGCCGAGCTCCTCGGTGATGGCATCGTTGGGCGAGCGTCCGCCCAGGAGCTGCTTGCCGATCGTCCACCAGCGGTGGTCGATGTCCTGCACGGCCTCCTGGAAGGCCTCGTCGCTCTCGTAGTCCTCGCGCTTGAGCTTGGAGATGACGTTGTAGTTGTTGTCGAGCAGGTCGACGGAGAAGCGCTTGTTGACCAGGGACATGCCGATCATGCTGTCGAAGCAGTAGGTCAGCTCCAGGGCCATCTCGTCCGGTATGGCCTCCATGATCATGTCCATGGCGTTGTTTACCGCCATCAGGAAGAGTAGCTCCCTCTTGCCTTTCTCCGGCATGTCCTCCTCGTCGATCGACTCGCACATCAAGTCGAACCACAGAGACTGCAGGGCGCGGGAGCGAGAGGGGTTCTTCCCCCAGATCTGCTGCTCCAGCTCAATGGTCTCGTCGTTGGCGAACAATTCGTTAAGTGTCTTTCCTTCGTCTGTCATGTGAATTACCTTCCATTCTTGCTCAGATTTCCCTCGCCACTTGGTCGAGGATGGCCATCCCCCTCTTTATCATGTCCTCCGACGCGGCGTAGGAGAAGCGCAGGTGCCCCTCCCCCGTCGGCCCGAAGACGCTGCCCGGGGTGCAGACCAGCCCGGCCTTCACCAGCTTCATCGCCAGGTCCTCGGAGCTTATGTCCTGCTCGTAGGAGGGGAAGGCGTAGAAGGCTCCCTTCGGGGCCTCGAGTGAGAATCCGGGGATCTCGTTGATGAGGTCCACAATAAGGCGCCTCCGCGAGGCGAAGATCGAGCGCACCTCGTCCAGATAGTCATCCAGGGCGGGCAGGGCCGCCAGGACCCCGTGCTGCACCGGCGTGTTGGGGCTGGCGCAGATGTGATAGGACATCTTGCTCAGGTCGGGCATGATGGACTCGTCCGCGAGGACGTAGCCTATCCTCCAACCCGGGGCGGCCATGGTCTTGGAGAAGCCGTTGACCACCAGGGCCCGATCCAGGTCGCCGGCGAAGGAGAGGTGCTCCCCGTCGTAGACCAGGCGGTCGTAGACTTCGTCGGAGATGATTATGATGTCCTCGTCCTCCGCCAGGTCCAGGAGCGCCCGGTAGGACTCCTGGCTCAGTGTCCCGCCGGTGGGGTTGGACGGGTTGTTGACGAATATCAGCTTGGTCTTGGCGCTGATCTGGCTCTTTATGCTCTCGATGTCGGGCTGGAAGTCGCCGTCGCTGAGGCGATAGCGGCGAGGCTTGGCGCCCGCCAGGAGGCTGTGAGGCTCGTAGAGCACGAAGCCGGGATCGGGGATGAGGGCCTCGTCTCCGGGATCCAGCAGGGCCTGCGTTATGGCCAGGAGGCCGGAGGTGCCGCTGGGGGTGACCAGGACGTTCTCCATCGTCAGGGATGGATTGTAGCGGTGGCTGATTCCAGCTATCCCCTCCCGCAGCTCGGGTATGCCGGGCGAGGGGCAGTAGCGGTTGTGACCCTGGCGAGCGGCCTCGGCCATGGCCTCCACCGCCACCCGGGGAGGAGCCATGTCGGGCTCCCCGAGACCCAGGTTGACAGAGTCCGGGGTGACCAGGTCGAACATCCTGCGGATGCCGGACACCGGTATTGAGCTGAGTCGCTCGGAAATCTTCACGCTCCCCTCATCGGCGAGGGCTGATTTTTACCTTTGCGTTGAAGTTGGCTCAGGAATTGTCACAGGAAGCTCAGGAAGATGGCCTGGACAGGGGGAAAATCCACCCCTGTTTCCAAACATCGGGACAGCCGAAAAATGATGCTAGAAGTAATGTTACCGGGTTCACATAGATTAGCTTGACGCTTTATTTCATCGCCACCATACTAAACGATTTAGGAAGCTATATAAGCCTTAAAAGCAGAAATTCCATTATGGAGTTTCAAGAATTTCCTAAGAGTGTGATAGTCGGCGCTTTGCTGGCAATTGTTGGTCTGTTGCTGTTGGTTCTCGCCTACCTCCTGGAGTGGGGCGCGCTCGTCATGGTTCTCGGGGCCATCGTCCTGATCGTGGGGGCGGTGGTGATATACGCTCGACCTCTGGAGCAGCTCGGGGGGAGCTCTGATCCCAAACCCAAGACAAAGGTCAGCGTCGCCCCCGCCAAGAACTATGGCGAGACCCAGCTGGGCAAGGCCCTGACCTTCGCGGAGCAGAAGCTCAACGAGAAGGAGGCCGAGCTGCCCTCCTCCGTGGTCGAGTTCTACCGCGGGAAGATCGAGATCTGCTCCCAGGCCCTCGGAAAGGATGAGGAGACCGCTCTCATCAGCATGAGCCAGGTCATAGGCTCCATCGTCAACGCCTGAGCCCAGGGGGGCCCCCAGCCCCCTGCTCGGACCCCGGTGGGGAACCCCGTCCGGCCGCCCATGCCTCTGGCCGCGACGGGGGGCTTTTTTCCTTTCTTCAAACCCAGCCTCGGCGCTCTGAATATTCGGCCTCTGAGAAAGTTCTGGGTTAATGATTTCCAATAAGGAAATATATTTAACCTGGGTGCCTCTAGACCTTAAGAGTCAATAGAGGGACCCATCATGAGAAAAAAACTGACAATATTCGGCACATCGCTGTCTCTGCTCTTCATCGGGCTTGCGGTAATCATTTGCAACTATCCCAATGATTTCTCGCTGAGCCTCTCGCTAGCCGACTACAGCCTCAACGTCAACAACAACCTGGCCTACTATCTGAGCTGGGTTGCTGCGCTGATCTTCGGCGTCATCGGCTTCATCGGACTCGTCAGCGACGAGAAGGACCAGTACGTCTCGGACTCTGAGGGCCTCGCCGGCGCTTTCGGCGGCTGCTCCTCCGGATTCTACCACGGCGAGTCCGGCCTGATCGTCTGCCTGAACTGCGGCACCGGCCTCGAGGGTGACTACATCGCCTGCCCCACCTGCGGCCAGGAAGTCTACCAGGACTGCCCCTCCTGCAAGGAGATCGTCCCCACCTGGCACAACGTCTGCCCCTACTGCGGCTACGACCTGGTGGTCTTCGAGCTCGTCGCCCTCTCCGATGATGAGGACGAGGACGACTCGGACGAGTGAACAAACTTCAAGCGTCAACCGCAGCGTCGACGCTGGTTTCCTCGTGACCTAGGGTCCGACGAGGGGGCTACGGGAGTCCTTCTCCCCTTACCCCCTCGTCCATGGCCCAACGGTCATCTGGAGCCGCGCAACAGCGCTGCTGGCCCACTTGGACGCCGAGGATGTTGGCCCGGGGCGAGTGCGGGAAGGGAGCATGCTCCCCCCTCGCATGTCTTCTCCCGTCGCCGACGAGATGTCACGGCATATTTGCGCCCTTGCTGAAGGGCGTTCCCGTCGGAGAGATGGTCTCGCTTACGCCAGACCTGTTCCCCATCTCCCTTTTCGGCCTCTCCATCAAGATTAATTACGTGAATCCTCTACCTCGAGATATGCCCTCTATACAGAAGCGGGTGCCGAGCGTCCTCAACGCCGAGGAGCTCCTTGACAAGGCCTACGGACGGGCGTCCAAGATCAGCAGAGCGGGAACCTCTGCCCTGGACACCCGGAAGAAGACCGATCTTGCCAAGGTGACCGCTTCGGGGGACATCGTAGTCAGCAGCCTCCGCAAGTACGTGGACGGGTTCCCCCGTCTGGACAAGGAGGAGGACTTCTATCCCGAGCTGGTGGACCTGGTGGTCGGACTGGATCAGTACAAGAAATCGCTGGGCGCCCTCAACTGGGCGGCCAAGCGCACCGAGTCCCTGAAGAACGACACCTTGCGGAACATCCGCTGGACCAAGGACATCAACCAGGTGGAGTACCTGCGCAAGTCCTTCTACGGGCGCCTTTCATCCATCATCCGGCGCATCGACAAGGACCTGGAGTTCCTCATCGTGGCCAGGACCAACTTCCGCCGCCTGCCGATCATCGACCCGTCGCTGCCGACGGCCGTCATCGCCGGCTTCCCCAACGTGGGCAAGAGCCGCCTGGTGGCCGCGCTGAGCAGCGCCGAGCCGGAGGTGGCCCCCTACCCGTTCACAACCAAGGGGATCGTCATAGGCCACATCGAGCAGGGCTGGCGCCGATTTCAGATCATCGACACCCCCGGGCTCCTGGACCGGAGCTTCGAGGACCGCAACGACATCGAGAAGCAGGCCGTTCTGGCTCTCAAGTACCTCACGGATGTGATGCTCTTCATACTTGACCCGTCCGAGACCTGCGGCTACGACATGGAACAGCAGACCGCCTTGCTGGAGGCGGTGCAGGAGGGCTTCCCCGACGTCCCTCTCATGATTCTTGAGAGCAAGTCGGACGTGCTCAAGAGGGACGAGCCCCTCGGCCTCCCGTTCTCAGTGGAGACGGAGGAGAACCTGGAACTGCTCCGCGAGCAGCTCTTGGAGATGCTCGAGGCCCTGCCGCTCCCTGAGGAGTGATTCGCCATGTCGGGGGAGCTGGCCTGCAGCGAGGGCATGAGGGAGTACTTCGAAACCCTCATGGCAGGCTGTGACGAGTGCTATGCCGTGGCCCGCCGGGCCCGCGGCCGAGGCAAGGACCCGGAGATCTCCATCGAGATA
>CAYXFQ010000059.1:0-215 GCA_964464345.1 uncultured Methanomassiliicoccales archaeon
CCCAGTGGTGGAGAGCTCGATCTTGGCCTTCTCGCAAGCCTCCCTGACCCTCCAGAAGGCCATGGTGTCGTTGGCGAGGTCGATCCCGTCGGTCTTCTTGAAGTCCTCCAGGATGTAATTGGTGAGGACCTCGTCCATGTCGGAGCCGCCCAGGTTGGTGTCACCGCTGGTGGACAGGACCTCGAAGACCCCGTCGCTGAACTCCATGACGGTCA
>CAYXFQ010000059.1:225-6762 GCA_964464345.1 uncultured Methanomassiliicoccales archaeon
CGTTCCTCCGCCGAAGTCGAAGACCAGGATCCGCTGCTCCTCGCCGCTCTTGTCCAGGCCGAAGGCCAGGGCGGCGGCGGTGGGCTCGTTGATGATGCGGACCACTTCCAGGCCGGCGATGGCGCCGGCGTCCTTGGTGGCCTGCCTCTGGTTGTCGTTGAAGTAGGCGGGGACGGTGATGACCGCCTTGCTTATGCTCTCGCCGAGGTAGGCCTCGGCGTCGCGCTTGATCTTCTGCAGAATGAAGGCGGAGATCTGCTGGGGAGTGTACTGCTTGCCCTTGATGTCGACCTTGTAGTCGGTCCCCATCTGCCTCTTGATGTTCTTGATGGTCCCCTCGGGGTTGGTGACCGCCTGCCTACGGGCGGGCTCGCCCACCAGAAGCTGGTCATCCTCTGCGAAGGCGACGTAGGACGGGAAGGCCTTCCCACCCATGCTGGCGCCCTCGGCGCTGGGAACTATGGTCGGCCTGCCGCCCTCCATGATGGCGGCGGCAGAGTTGCTGGTTCCCAAATCGATTCCTATAATCCTTGACATTTTCACTCACCTTCCTTTTTCTCGTTTCTGCAAACCAGGACCTTGGCGTGCCGCAGCACCCGCGGTCCCAGGTAGTACCCTCTCTGGTACACTTCCATAATCTTGCCGTCCTGCTCTCCCGGGCAGCTGCAGAGTGCCTCGTGCAGCTGGGGCTCGAAGTCCCCGTCGGTGCATATGGGCCGCAGGCCCTTGTCCTCCAGGAGCTTCATGAGGTTCTCGTGGATGCCCTGCAGTCCCGCGACGAACTCGCTGTCGGCGCACTCCTGTCCCAGGGCGCGCTCCATATCGTCCACTATAGAAAGCAGTTCCATAACCATGGACTCGTTGGCGAAGCGGCGGAACTCCTCGTTCTCCCGCTGCACGCGCTTGCGGTAGTTGTCGAACTCCGCCTGGATGCGCTTGGCCATGTCCAGGTACTCCGAGGCCTTCTTCTCTGCTTTCTCCAGGGGGCTGAGCTCTTCCTCCGGCTCCTGCGGGACGGCCTCGTCCTCCCGCACCTCCTCCGGTCGGTTGTTTTTCTCGTCCTGACTTCCAGTCATGCCTAAGCCTCCTTAAACCTGAAAAAATGAGGTTAAAAGGGGGTTTCCCCCCATTGGTTTCACTCGTCCATTCCCATGTCGCCCATGTCACCCATGCCGCCCATGCCTCCAGGAGGTCCGGCGGGCATCGGGGTGCCGCGGGCGGCTATGACGTCGTCGATCCTCAGGATCATGACGGCGGCGTCGGTGGCGGAGCTGATGGCCTGCCTGCCGATGCGGTAGGGTTCGACAACGTTGAGGGCCAGCATGTCCTCGACCTTGCCGGAGAAGGGGTTGAGACCAGCGTACTTCTTGCCACCCTGGTGCTGCTTCCTCATCTCGATGAGGACGTCGATGGCATCCATACCTGCGTTCTCAGCCAGAGTGGTGGGTATGACCTCCAGGGCGGAAGCGAAGGCGTCGATGGCGATCTGCTCCCTGCCGCCAACGGAGACGGAGTACGCACGTAGCTTCATGGCCAGCTCGACAGCGGTGGAACCGCCGCCGGTGACCATCTTGCCGTCCTCGATGGCGACCTTGACGACGCTCCAGGCGTCGATCAGGGAGCGCTCGATCTCGTCCAGCACGTGACCGGTGCCGCCCCTGATGAGGACGGAGACGGCCTTGAGGTCCTCGAGTCCGGTGACGAAGGTCATCTCCTCGTCCTGGATCTTCTTCAGCTCGACCATCTCAGCGTCGCCGAGATCGGCAGCCTCAAGCTCCTCGAACTTGTTGATGATGTTGGCGCCAGTGGACTTGGCCAGCTTCTCCATGTCGGTCTTCTTGACGCGGCGGGCGGCGTAGATGCCCTCCTTCGCCAGGAAGTGCTGGGCCAGGTCGTCCATTCCCTTCTGGCAGAAGACCACGTTGGCTCCGACGTCCTTGACCTTCTGGACCATGCGCTTGAGCATGTTCTCCTCCTCCTCGAGGAAGGCGCCCAGCTGGCTGGGGTCGGTGATCTCGATCTTGGCGTCGATCTCGGTCTTCTTGACCTCGAAGGCGGCGTCCAGGAGAGCGATCTTGGCGTTGGGTATCTTCTTAGGCATGGAGGGGTGAACCGGCTCCTTGTCTATGATCAGGCCGAGAATGAGCTGGGTGTCCTCCATGGAACCGCCAGTCTTCTTGACCACCTGAATGTTCTTCAGGTCAGCGGAGTAGCCGTCGTCGCCCTCCTCAACGATGGTGCGGACAGCGTCCACAACAAGGTCGGAGAAGAACTCCTTGGAGCTCGCCACCTGCTTGCTGATCATGGAGGTGATGGCTATGTTCTTGAGCAGCTCAGTGTCGTCAATGCTCACCTCAGTGGAGATCTCCTCCAGAATCTCCTGGGCCTTGGCGTTAGCCATGCGGTATCCCTCGGAGATGATCGTGGGGTGAACGTTGGAGTCCACCATGTCGATGGACTTCTTCAGAAGCTCGCCGGAAATGATGACCGAGGTGGTGGTTCCGTCCCCGACCTCAGCGTCCTGAGTCTTGGCGACCTCCACCAGCATCTTGGCGGCGGGGTGCTGGACGTCGATCTCCTTCAGGATGGTCACACCGTCGTTGGTGATGATCACGTCTCCCATGGAGTCTACCAGCATCTTGTCCATACCCCTCGGGCCCAGGCTGCTCCTTACGGCGTCAGCGATGGTCCGGGCGGCGGCGATGTTGTTGTACTGAGCGTCTTTGCCCCTATCCCTTTTGGTGCCTTCCTTCAGGATGACAACGGGCGCGTTTCCCATACCCATTTATTAATTCCTCCTAATCGTGTTTCGAATCAAATTTCGAATCAACTCTAGTTTTGGCTAAAGTTTGTTCTTCTATATAAAGATTAGTTCTGACTGAGTACTCTACGCGCCCGCGATTGGGAGGATTATATACTGGTTTTTCCTAGGGTGGGAGCATGAGTGACGACCTGCGCTGCGCAGTGGCCATGCTCTTCCGCCAGAGCGGGCGGCGGAGCATGAGCGAGAAGGAGTTCCTCTTCGGCGCTTCCATCGACCTGCGCTGGCTTCCCTACCCCCAGGCCCAGAAGATGCTGGATGCCGCCAAGGCGGCCGGCCTGGTGAAGATGGAGGGGGAGGCCTTGAAGCCCACCTTCGAGGTCTCCAGCGTGGAGATCCCGGTGGGCTTCCGTCCCGACAAAGACATGCTCTCCAAGGCAGCGCCGCCAGCGCCCACGGAGGAAGGCCTGCTCCCCCGCCTGCTGAATCACGCTGAGGACCTCGGCATGAGCAGGAGGGACTTCATCGCTCAGTGCAATCGCGTCCAGGACCGCATGGACGTGGACATAGAAGTGGCGTCACTGCTCATACTGGCGGAGAAGGGGGCCGATGTGGCCCCATACCTGGACGAGGCGGAGAGCCTCATACGGGATCGCTGATCACTCCTTCCTTATGAAGTCGCCGAGGGTCATGCTGGCCCCGGACCCGGAGCCCTTCTGGCCGCCGGTGCTGGCCAGCATCTCGGTGAGCTTGACGTCCAGGGACCTCTCCAGCTTCCTGATCAGCTGGTCGCTGGGAGTGAGGCTGCCGGCCTCGATCTGGGTGACGACGCTCTTCCTCTCGTTGATGTTCTTGGCGAGCGCCTCCTGGTCCCAGCCCTTCTCCCTGCGGGCATCCTTGATGATGTCCTGATAGTCGAGCACCAGCTCCTTGGTCTCCACGGCGTAGACGTCCCTGGCCTTCATGCGCCTCTGGCGGCGCTCGAGCCTCTCCTCGATCACCGAGAGGCTGGGGCCGGAGGCGCCAGAGCTTCTCCCGCGGGAGCCCTTGGACTCATCGCTGAAGCGGACGCAACCCTGGCACACGGACAATCTGGCCCCATCGACATAGGCGGGGCGCACGGTGCTGGAATCCTTACCACAAAGCTCGCAACGCATCATCCCTCTGAAAAACATGGTACTTATTAAACGTGCTGGATTTTCCCAAGCGCTGGTTATGCCCGCATTATAAAGCCCAATCATCCGTCTTGGGTGTTTTAGAAAGCATCAAATACGGACACTTAATAGTCCCCAGATGGAGGTGCAACCTTGGATATCAGCCAGCGTGAAGAGTTCGTGGTCGAGCTCCGCGAGAAGATAAAGGTCCTCGAGGACCGCAATAACAGGCTCATGGAGGACGTCCGCAAGGCCGAGGGAGAGAAGCGCTACGTAGAGAGTGAGCTCTTCCGCGTGCAGAAGGACATCAAGCGGCTGAGAGCCGAGATGGAGCGCCTCAAGAGCCCGCCCCTGATCATCGGAACCATCCGCGACCTTCTTGGCGATGGCCGCGTGGTTGTCAAGAGTTCGACCGGGCCCGATTTCATAGTTTCTACTTCCGAGTATGTTCCCTGGGAGGACATGGTCCCTGGCGCGCGGGTCTCGCTCAACAAGCAGACCCTGGCCATCATGGGCGTGCTCCCCTCCCCTCTGGACCCCATTGTCACCGGGGCGGAGATCATCGAGAAGCCGGACATCGGCTACGATGGCATCGGAGGGCTGAAGGAGCAGATGCGGGAGCTCCGCGAGGCGGTGGAGGACCCGCTGCTGAGGCCGGAGCTCTACCGCAAGGTCGGAATCGACCCGCCGAAGGGAGTTCTCTTGGTCGGACCGCCCGGCACCGGCAAGACCTTGCTCGCCAAGGCCGTCGCCAATGCCACCGACGCCACCTTCATTCGCCTGGTTGGTTCGTAATTGGTGCAGAAGTACATCGGTGAGGGCGCCCGCCTGATGCGGGAGCTCTTCGAGATGGCCAAGGAGAAGTCCCCCAGCATCATATTCATCGACGAGCTGGACTCCGTGGGCGCCAAGCGCCTGGACTCCACCACCTCCGGTGACCGCGAGGTGCAGAGGACCCTCATGCAGCTGCTCGCCGAGCTGGACGGCTTCACGCCCACCGCGGACATCAAGATCATCGGCGCCACCAACCGGCCCGACATCCTGGACGAGGCCCTGCTCAGGCCGGGAAGGTTCGACCGCATCATCGAGATCGGCCTTCCGGACTGCGACGGGCGCATGGAGATCTTCCGGATCCACACCAGCCGCATGAACATGGACGAGAGCGTCGAGCTCTCCAGTCTCGCCGCCCGCTCCAACGGAGCCTCCGGTGCCGAGATCAAGTCGGTCTGCACCGAGGCGGGAATGTTCGCCATCCGCGACGGCAGGGATGTCGTCACCATGGACGACTTCAACGCCGCCCTGCGGAAGGTCCTGGAGCCGGAGACGGCCAAGACCAAGCAGCCCGGCCTGATGTTCGCCTGATAGGCTCAGTCGTCCTGGAGATCTTCCCCGCCGCGGAATATCAGTTCCGACATGGCATAGATGTCTTCCATGCCGAAGGACTCCACGGACGACACCGGGCGCAGCTCCTGATAGACGCCCACGTTCTCCAGGGCCTTGAAGAGCTCCAGCCCCATGACGGTCTGGGTGTTGACATCTTCATCGAGCAGGTCGCCGTAGAGGGCCATGGGATCCATGGACCACTCGCGTATGCGGTCCACCTCCTCCTCCGCCAGGGTGTCCGCCTTGGACAGGACGTTCAGCACCGGGAGCGAGAAGCGGAACTGCACCAGGGCGCAAAGCATCATGTTGGAGACGAAGCCGTTGGGCGCCCGCGACAGCGAGGGGTCGGAGAGGAAGACGAACATGGACCCATCTCTTCCCAAGGTGTCGACGATGACGTTGGAGGACGCCCGGAAGGCGAAGAGCTCCATCTGGCCCGGAGTGTCGACGATGAGGTAGTCGGACTTGAAGTCCGCCAGGACCGAGGCCATCTCCTCGGCGTTCAGGGCCATGAGGTCGGCGGCGGCGATCTGGGCGCCGTTGGGCCCCAGGCCGTACTCGTCCATGATCTGGTCCAGCTGCACCCACTCCCGGATGTCCACATCCGCGTGATAGGGGACGGCGTCCGCCCCCGGGTCCAGGTTCAGCACGACGCTGTCCGCGCCTGCCAGGTCCATCCACTCCTTGAAGGCGTGCACCATGGTGCTCTTGCCGCTGCCGGCGGTTCCGATGAAATATATCTTTTTCATGTCCGTCTCTCCTCCTGCTGAAACTGTCTGCGCCCAGTCGGGAGCGATCGTGGCGCGCTCTCCAGTGCAGGCTCGGGACCGGGTCCCGACAGCAGAAAAGAGTCATGCCTCGCGTCCATCGTCCCGTCCTTGACGCAATCATGTCGGGAGAATTGATATCCTTTGCGGCCCCGGGGCCGGACCGCCTCCGTGGGAGGACCGTCAGCTATTAATTCCCCCCAACGAAATTCCAACCATGAACGTCATCAGCCTCGACCGCCGCAACACTGCCTTCCTCGGCATCTTCGCGGCGGCGCTGTTCGCCATCATGTGGGTGGCCGCCATCGTCGCAGACGGCAACTGGGTGCTGGGAGTGGAGACCCTCAGCGACCTGGGGCATCCCCTGCGGGCCGGGCATCCCCTCTTCAACGCCGCCGTGCTCATCGCCGGCGTCCTGCTCTGCATCTTCGGGCTGGGAATGCTGACCGCCTACTGGGACAACGTCCTCTCC
>CAYXFQ010000060.1:0-6760 GCA_964464345.1 uncultured Methanomassiliicoccales archaeon
GCCACTCCGGAGCCAAGCTTCCTGCCGGTGGCATCTCATTCCCCTCTATTCATGGCCCATCAACTGGACGGGGATGTGTTGAGTGCTGAGCATCTCCCGAGGCTGAAGGACTTGGCTTCGGGCGTGGACGCTTTGTTGATCGGCCCGGGAATCGGCAAGGCTCCTAAGACTCTGCAGGCAGTGACGGAGATCGTGGGAGCATGCGGCAAACCTGTAGTCCTCGACGCTGATGCCCTGCGTGCCGACATTGCCAGCCTTCCGGTCGCATGTCTCCAGAGAATGGTTCTGACCCCACATCGCCGGGAGTTTGAGCGCCTTTGGGGGGAGAGCATTCCCACGGACCGCCAAGGAATTGCCTTGGCCGTTGGCTCCCTTGCCGAACGCCTCGGCTGCACTGTTCTTCTTACAGGAGATGTGGACATCATCAGCGATGGAGAACGCATCAAGTTCAATTACAGCGGCAATGCCGCCATGGCCCACGGCGGAAGCGGAGATGTCCTCTCCGGGGCTGTGGCCGGACTGCTGTCAAAAGGTTTGCTTCCCTTTGATGCCGCCCGCCTTGGAGCCTTGCTCTGCGGCGAGGCTGGAGATTTGGCATTCCGTGCCAAGAGCTACGGCATGACCGCTGTGGACATCTACGATTCACTGCCCCTGGCGCTGCGCGAGGGGCTGAGGAGACGGCACGGATGAAGCTCCAGCCCGTGGCTGACAAGCCTGTCCTTCTCCTGGAGGGGGACAATCCTGCCGTTGTCATCGGCGACCTGCACATCGGCATCGAGAGTCACCTGCGCTGGAGAGGGTTTCACATCCCCTCCCGCACCGATCGAGTCCTTGAGAGCATAATCGAGCTGGTCGAGCTAGCGCCCAACCTGATAATACTGGGAGACGTGAAGCACAAGGTCCCTGGCAGCACTCGCCAGGAGTACTACGAGCTGCCGGAGTTCTTCCGCTCCCTGGTGGAGAAGTTCTCCACGGTGCACATGGTCAAGGGGAACCATGACGCCGACATAGAGCGGCACATTGACTCCGACCTCATCCTGCACCCTTCCGGGGGGATGGTCTACGAGGATACGGCGCTATTGCATGGCCACACCTGGCCGGACCCGGCCCTGATGGCCTGCCGCAATCTGGTGATGGCCCACAACCACCCCACGGTGATGTTCCATGACGGCGTGGGAGGGAGCAGCGAACCCTGCTGGGTGCGCGGCAGCTTCCTGAACGGGGGGCAGCGCTACCTCCAGCATCCGGAGACCTTCCTGCTGCTGCCGGCATACAATCCAATGCTGGGCGGCTCGCCGGTGAACGTGGAGGGGGAGGAGCTCCTCGGCCCTCTGCTCAACAGCGACATGCTCGACCTGGACAACGCCCGCATCTATCTTCTGGATGGGATTGACCTCGGCCGGAGGGCGGACCTCATGGTGGAGCTGAAGCGCCGTCGTCGCGGGCGATCGAAGCGGCGCTCACGCTGATTGAGAATAAGAAAAAAAGGAAATTGGTTTAAGGGGTTTTTCAGCTGCGGCTGATGGTCTTGAAGATGTTGCCGTCCGCATCGCGGATGACAACGTCCATCGGCATCTCGCCCGGCAGGCTGTGCGTGGCACAGGAGTTGCAGGGGTCGAAGGCCCGGAAGCCCATCTCCACCATGTTCAGCAGACCAGGGGACACCTCATAGTTCTTGATGAGTCCCATGGCGGCGCTGCGGATCGACATGTTCATCGGTCCGTTGTTGTTGGTGGCGCCCACGATTAGGTTGCAGGAGGTCACGAGACCGTCCTCGTCGCAGTGGTAGTCGTGGGTCAGGTTGCCGCGAGGCGCCTCAACACAGCCCACACCGCGGCCACCCGGGGAGATGTCCCAGGTCTTGATGTCGCCGGTGGTGAGGTCCGGGTTGCTGGCGTTCTCCAAGCAGCGCTCGGCAGCGTGGGTCATCTCTATGATGCGCGCCCAGTGGTTGGCCAGGACGTTGTGAACGGGCCCCTCGACACCGAGACTCTTGAAGGTCTCGTAGAAGCGCTCGTACTCCTCCTGAGCAATAGGCGTGGTGAAGCCCTCGCTGGCGTTCATGCGGCTGAGCGGGACAGAGGAGTAGATTCCGCTGTCAGGACCGTCGACGACTCCCTTGTACCCGACGTTCTTCAGGTAGGGGAACTTCATGTAGGTCCAGGGCTCGCTGGCCTCGGCGATGTGGTCCAGGTAGTCACGGGGGTGGTACTTGGCGAACTCGTTGCCCTTCTGGTCCACGACACGGTTCATACCGTTGTAGAAGTTGGACTTGTTGTTCTCGTCCACCATCGACATGTAGTAGACCTCCTGGTAGAAGAGGTCCGGGTTGGCGATGATGTCCACGTACTCCTTGTTCTCAAGAACCACGGAGTTGAAGACTGCCATGGTGGTCTTGACGTGCTCGACCAGGGTCTCAGCCAGGGAGATGATCTCCTTCTGCTTCTCCTTGCTCACCGGCTGGCTCACGCCTCCGGGGACGTTCAGGACGGGGTGGGTGGCCTTGCCTCCCAGCAGCGCCTGAATCTTCTGAGCGTTGGAGCGAGCCCTCAGCACCTTGGCGCCGATCTCGAGGCCAACGGTGGCCACGACTCCGAGCACGTTCCTGACGGACTTGTCAGCAGCCGGGCCCAGGACGAAGTCCGGGGCAGCCAGAGCGTAGAAGTGCGCAGTGTGGCTGTGCACGAAGTGGGCGTTGTAGAACAGATCCCTGATCATGAACGCCGTGTCGGTGGGCTTCGTGTTGAAGCAAGCGTCAGCCGCCTTGCCGGCCGCCATGTGGTGAGCGCCGGGGCACACACCGCAGAGGCGAGCAGTCAGCTGGTTCATCTCGGTGACCCGCCTGCCGATGCAGAACTTCTCGAAGCCTCTCAGCTCCGGAGTCTGCCAGTAGGCGTTGGACACGTTTCCATCGTCGTCCAGGAAAATCTCAATCTTCCCGTGACCCTCGAGTCGGGTTATCGGGTCGATGGTGATCCTCTTGGAGTCAGTCTTGTAAGTCTCATCCCAAATTTTAGGAGCAGCCATTTTAGTTACCCCCTCTCTCGCGGACGGATCTGTTGATCAAGGACTTAGCCATGGAGAACTGGTAGAAGTAGCCCAGGGGGTCCTTCACCTGACTCATGATGTCGATGATGTCGTCCTCGTCCATGTTGGGGTCGTCTTCCAGGACCGGGAACAGAGAGGCCAGAGCGGTCAGCATGCTGGCACCCTGCTCATCCACAACGCTGGTGGGGCCGTAGCAGCCGCGGCAGGGCTGGCCCGCCTGCGTGCAGGGGGCGCCACAGCCGGCGCGGGTGGCCGGGCCAAGGCAGATGATGCCCTGGTCCATGAGGCAAAGCTCAGGATCGACCTCGATCTCGTGGGGCTCCACGACCTTGGTGATCCTCCTGTTCTCCTTCTCCCTGGGACACTCGTCGCAGAGCGTCTTGTCTTCAGCGCCGATGTAAGCTCCCTTGGGGGGCAGGTCAGCGCCATTGTACACGTGGTTTATCAGAGCCTCCAGCATGGCACCGATGGTCTTCTGGGTGGGCGGGCAGCCGGGGACATAGTAGTCCACGTCCAGCACCTGGTCCAGAGCCTTGACGGTGTCGTAGAGCACAGGCAGGGTCAGCTCGCCCTCGGGAGCCTGGTAGCTCACCTGGGGAAGAACCGGGGCCTTCTGTGTGGCCTGGAAGGCGGCAGAGGTCGGGAGCACGTTGTGGACGTGGTTCATGATCTCTGCAGCGTTGCTGGTGTTGGCCAGGCCAGGCATGCCGCCGAGAACGGCACAGGTGCCGTAGGCGATCATGATCTGGGACTTCTGGCGCAGCAGCTTGGCCATGTGCTCGTTCTCGCTGTTGCGGACGGCGCCGTTGAATAGGCAGACGGTGATCTCACCGTCCTCCATGGCCTCGACATCGGAGACCTTGCTGTCGACGGCGATGGGCCAGAACACGATGTCCGCCATGTCGCCGACAGTCAGGATCTTCTCGTCGATGTCCAGGATGGAGACGTCGCAACCGCCGCAGGAGGCGCCCCAGTAGTGGGCGAACTTGATCTTCCCGCCGGGCGGGGGCCCGGGGAGAAGAGCAGCCAGCTCCGCAGGCACGCCGCCAGCGGCCGCCGCGGGGGCGTCCGCCTTCTTGGCGGCCTTGGGAGCCTTCTCCTTTGCCGGAGCAGCGGCAGCAGCGGACGCGTCGTCCTTCTTGCCGCGCCCGAAGAGTCCTTTGATCTTCTCAATTAGCGACATCAGTTAACCTCCAACGGGGTGGGGCCGAGCTTCTTGACGGTGTCAACGAACTCGGTTATGGTGTTCTGGAACTTCTCACCCTCAGCGGCGGAGACCCACTCCAGCTTCAACCTTCTGGGGTCGAAGCCGTACTCCTCCAGCACGAAGCGCAGGAGGGCGATTCTCCTCCGGGCACGGTAGTTGCCTCCGATGTAGTGGCAGTCGGCGGGGTGACATCCGAGGATGATCACGCCGTCGGCGCCCTTGGCGAAGGACCTGAGCACGTGCTCGGGGTCCACACGGGCAGAGCACATCACGCGAATGATGCGGAAGTCCGTGGGCATCTGTAGCCGGGCTACACCGGCGCCGTCGGCGCCAGCGTAGGAGCACCAGTTGCAGCAGAACGCTATGATTTTAGGTTCGAATTCACTCATTTCTCATCACGCTCCGAGGGCGTTCTCCAGGCAGGCGTCAATCTCGGCCTGTATCTGGCTGTTCGTGAATCCCTTCTGCTCCATGGCTCCGGACGGGCAGGCTGCAACGCAGCTGCCGCATCCCTTGCAGAGACCGGCGTTGACGACGCTCTTGAGCTTGCCGTCAACTTCCTTGATCTCGATGGCGTTGTACTCGCAGCAGCCCTCGCAAATGCCACAGCCGTCGCAGTACTTCTCATTCACGGAGGCGATGATACCCTCGGAAATGAGCTCGCTCTTGGAGATCACAGTCAAGGCGCGGGAAGCAGCTCCCGATGCCTGAGCTATGGACTCATCGATGTGCTTGGGCCAGTGGGCCAGACCAGCGACGTAGACGCCCTCGGTGGCGAAGTCGACGGGTCTGAGCTTCTGGTGAGCCTCGAAGAAGAAGCCGTCCTTGCTGATGGGAACCTTCAGCATCTGAGCGATCTTCTCCTTGTCCTCACGCTGTGGGGCGATGCCGGTGCTCAGGACAAGGCAGTCCACGGGCACGGCAACATCCTGACCCAGGATAGTGTCGTAGGCGGTCACAGTCTTGCCGTCGTAGACGGGGCCCTTCTCATCCGGGAAGCGCAGGAAGCACACTCCCAGCTTGGAGGCCCTGTTGTAGAGCTCCTCGCGGAATCCGTAGGTCCGGATGTCCTTGTGGAACACGGTGACGTTGGCCTTGGGGTCCGCCTCCTTGATGGCTATGGCGTTCCTCAGAGCGGAGGTGCAGCAGACGCGGGAGCAGTAGGTAGTCTCCTCGTTTCTGGAACCGACGCACTGGATGAAAGCCACATCCTTGGCCTTGAAGGCCTTGTCGGCGATCAGCTTCTCAGCCTCAAGGGTGGTCACGACCTTGTCGTCCTTGCCGTAGTTGTACTCGGTGGGGACGTAGGGCGCAGCACCGGTGGCGAGTATGACCGCGCCAACCCTGTGCTCCTCGTCGTTGATCTGCAGGTCAAAGTTGCCCACGTATCCGGGGATGTCCTTGACCTCAGCGTTGAGGTGCACGGTTATGAGGTTGTTGGCCTCGACCTTCTCGACCATCTCCTGCAGGACCTTGCTGGTGGCGACTCCGTCCTCGTCGTGGTTGAAGAGGAGGGCGTTGCCGCCGAGCTTGTCGGCCTTCTCCACCAGGTGCACAGGGAAGCCCTGGGCAGCGATGTCGAGGGCGGCAGACATTCCAGTCAGGCCACCGCCGATGACGGCGGCGGAGTTGGTGACCGGTATCTTGGCGCCCTCCAGGGGCTCGAAGAGGCGAACCTTGGCGACGGCCATGCGGACCAGGTCCTTGGCCTTCTCGGTAGCCTTCTCGGGCTCGTGGAGGTGGATCCAGGAGCACTGGTCGCGGATGTTGGCCATGTTGAACAGATACTGGTTCAGGCCACCCTCGCGGCAGGCGTTGCGGAACAGGGGCTCGTGAGTGCGGGGAGTGCAGGAAGCAACAACCACGCGGTTGAGGTTCTGCTCCGAGATTGTCTCGGTGATCTCCTGCAGAGCGTCCTGAGCGCAGGTGTACATGTTGGTGGTCGCGTGCACGACACCGGGCAGGCCGGCGGCGTACTCAGCAACGGCGGGCACATCGATAGTGGAACCGATGTTGGTACCGCAGGAGCAGACCCAAACACCAATCCGGGTCTCGCCGGTGGCGTCCTTCTCGTCCGGGAACACCTTGGGGGCCTGGGGCACGAAGTTGGCGTCCACGATGTGGCCGCCAGCCTTGGCCGAGGCACCGGAGGCCTCCGCGACGGAAGTGGGGATGTCCTTGGGCGCGCTGAAAGCACCAGTCACGTAGATACCGGGGCGGGTAGTGGCGAGGGGGTCGAAGACCTTGGTCTCGCAGAAACCGTACTCGTTCAGCTCGATGCCGAGGATCTCGGCCAGCTGGGCGGCACCCTCCGGCGGGTTCAGACCGACAGAGAGGACGACGAGGTCGTACTCCTGGGCCTTGGGCTCGCCGTTGGCGTCGGTGTAGTGAACAGTCAGGTGCTGGGTAATGGGGTTCTCCTCCACGGAGGCGACACGGGCCGAGCGGTGCATGGTGATGCCGTACTCGTCCTGGGCGCGGTGGATGTAGTTCTCGAACTCCTTA
>CAYXFQ010000061.1:0-6719 GCA_964464345.1 uncultured Methanomassiliicoccales archaeon
TGTCTGGCAAGAGTGACGCCGAGATATTCCTGCATGTCCTCCTTCCCAGCTCTGCTTTGAACATCATCAACGGCCTCCGCGTGGGCCTCGCCAACGGCTGGCGGGTGCTCATCGCCGCCGAGATGGTGGTGGGAGTGGCGGTCGGTCTCGGATACTCCATCTATCAGTCGCGATACACGCTGGATTTCACCAGCTCCTTCGTGAGCATCATCGTGATCTGCGCCATAGGGCTGGCAATCGAGAAGCTGCTCTTCGCCAGCATCGAGAACAGCCTCCGCAACCGCTTGGGCCTGGATCAGGAGGAGACGGCATGATCGCAGAGATGAGAGGGGTCTCCAAGGTCTTCACCGACCGTCGCGGCGGCAAGGGGGTGGTGGCGCTCAACAACGTCTCGCTGCAGATCGAGGAGGGGGAGTTCCTCTGCATAATCGGCTCCAGCGGATGCGGCAAGAGCAGCACCCTGAACCTCCTGGCCGGCTTCGAGCTTCCCACGCGGGGAGAGGTCCTCTTCCGCGGCGAGAGGGTTGAAGGGCCCTCCCCCCGCTGCGGCGTGGTCTTCCAGGACTACAGCCTCTACCCGTGGATGAACGTCCTGGCCAACGTCATGTTCTCCATGCCCGGCAAGGATCGGGAGAGCAAGAGGGAGGGCGCCATGGACGCCCTGCGCCTCGTGGGCCTGGAGTCCTTCGCGCATTCCCGGCCCAACGACCTCTCCGGCGGCATGAAGCAGAGGGTCGCCATCGCCAGGGCGCTGGCCATGGACCCTGACCTGCTGCTGATGGACGAGCCCTTCGGCAGCCTGGACGAGCGCACCCGCGGCCGCCTGGATGCGGAGGTGCTCTCAATATGGGAGAAGAAGAGGAAGACGGTGGTCTTCGTCACCCACAACATCGACGAGGCCTTGGCACTGGGCACCAGGGTGATACTCATGTCCGCATCGCCGGGGCGAATCGCCCACGAGTGGCGCCTCGACCCCGAAATATCTCGGCATCAATCCAATCCGGAGATCCAGAGGCTGCGGGCGGAGATGGTGCGCCATCTGGAGGCCTGCGCCTGTGCCGCGGGAAGCCCGTCCCCGATAATCACGCTAAACGGAATCAGTGTTGAGAGCAGCGACAGAAAGGATGTTCGATAGAATGAATCTGAAGACAATTACCGCATTGGCAGTGGTTGCCCTGCTTGCCGGGGCAGCCGTGTTCGTGATGATGCCAGATGATGAGATCAGCATCGCATACTCGGAGAAGGTGAACTACGAGACCATCATCGTGGCCAACGAGAAGGGCTGGCTGAGCGAGGAGGGCATCAGCGGTAAGGTGGTCGTCGGCGGCATCGAGGCCGCCGAGGCCCTTCTGACCGGATCCGTTCAATTCGCCGCCATGGGTGACGGCCCCGCCGTCACGCTGGCCGCCAAGAACTCTCACGTGAAGATCCTGGCCCGCTTCATCGACGGCGAGAATGCGCACCGTTTCATTGCGAATAGGAGTCTAATTCCCAATATCGAGAGTATCGCTGGAGAGGGCCTTGGCCAGGGCGATAATCCGCTCAAGGTCGGGGTGCAGGGAAGCTCCAGCACCCACGCCGCCCTCCTGAACTGGATGAGCAAGAACGGAATCACTCCTGGCGTCGACCTGCAGATAGTCACCATGAAGCCCACAGAGCTGCCGCTTGCGGTCAAGGCCGGCGAGCTGGCCATGATGGCGGGGAGCGAGCCCTGGGCAGTCAACACCGAGAACGAGTGCGGGGACGATGTGTATGAGATCGGCACCTCCGCTGGACTCGAGAGCACCTATCCGATTCTCCTCTTGACCACGGACAGGGTCATAGAGAGGCACCCCGACGCCGTGAGGGGCGTGCTGAGAGCCATGGACCGGGCGAATCAGTTCATCAATGACGACTGGGGCGAGGCTATGGAGATATGCTCCTCCCGCACCGGGCTGAGCATGGAGGACCAGATCAGATGCAGCGACCCTCAGAGGTATGAGCTGGGATTCGAGGATAGCGACATACTCAGCTTCAACATCGCCGCCAAGGCCATGCTCCTCTTCGGCAGCATAGAGGCGCTCCCGGTAGTGGACGATCATGTGGAGCTGAGCTTCCTGCGGGAGATCCTGGCATGAGGGGGAGGGAGCTCTTCCTCTCCTCACTGCAGAAGCAGCCTGCGAAGCTGCCCCCTGTCTTCCTGCGCGACCTGACCCTCTGCCTGGACGAGAGCGGCCACAGCACGCCGGAGGTCTGCGCCGGGGACTATGATGGCAGGAAGTCCGCGCTCTCGGTCCTGGCGCTGCATCGGCGCTTAGGGCAGGACGCGGTGGTGGGCTGCGTCCACAACATGGGAATCGGCATCGAGTCGCTGGGCGGGGAGGTGAGCTTCCCCGAGCATGGGATACCCAGCATCATCCGCCATCCCTTCGAGGAGATCCCCTCCGCTCTTCCCGAGCCCTCCGCCGGCGGCCAGACGCCGCAGATAGCGGAGTCCTATCGTCGCGTGGGGGAGGGACTGGGCGACAAGGCCGCCCTGGTCCTGAACAGCGAGGGGCCGGTCACCCGCGCCGCCCTGCTGCGAGGCATCGAGAATCTTCTCCTGGACATGGAGATCCAGCCGGACCTGGCGGCGGAGCTCATGGAGTTCTCCCTGCAGTCCGGCCTGCTCTACATGGAGGAGATACACGCTAAATCCAGCCCTGACTGCTCATTCATCGCCGCCGCCACCGACAACCCTGACATACTGGGCACGGAGAGGACGATGATGCACAGCATGCCCGGCCTGAAGGCGCTGACGAGAAAGGCCTCCGACCTGGGGATGCCCACCGTCTTCCATCCTCACGGAGACTTCAGCGACCCTCGCAACTCTCCCCTGCTGGATGCCAGCCTGGAATGCGGCATCAGCGGCTTCCAGTTCGCCGAGGACAACGATCCCCGCCGCATCAGGGAGCTTCTGCGAGGGCGGACCTGCGCATTGGGGGGGATTGATGCGTTCAGCACCCTCCTCTTCGGCCCCGAGGAGAGGATAGCGCGAGAGTCCCGGGAGTTCCTGGAGATGTTCCAGGACTTCCCCGGCTACGTCTTCATGTGTTCCTGCTCCATCCATCGGGGAATGCCCCTGTCCCACGTGGACGCGCTGATGGGCAGCCTGCGCTGATTCCCATTAACAACTAAGAGTAGCGAACGCCCGCTTCTTCACGCTAGGCGCTCCGCCCGCAGCTGGAGCAGACCCAGCCGCCGTCCCAGAGGTGCAGGCTTCCACCGCAATCGCGGCAGCGGTCGCTGCCGGCGGGGTCGGCGATCTGCTTGCCCTGGAGGTCCTGATAGGCCCAGTCCAAGAGCTCCAGCAGCTCCTCGTGCCGCTCCTGAAGCTCCTGGCTGTAGAGGGGGAGGTTCTTCTCCTCGTTGTAGAGCCGGACATGAATCTCCTGCAGGGCCTTGACCAGGTTGCGGAGCGTGACGTAGCGAACCTGCTTGCGGGGAAGGATGTTCTCGCGGTAGCGGCGGTCGATGTAGTCCACGCCGCGCTCTATGAAGCGTGACAGGGACTCCTCGTTCGGGAACACCGGGCGGGAGCAGAGGAGAATCCTCCGGTCCTGCAGCTCCGGGTAGCGGTCGACTATCTTGTCGATCGCCTCGAGGACCAGGTCTCCCCTCTCGTCGTGAAGCCCCTCGAGAATCTCCCGGAGGGGAGGTATGTCCTCATCTCTGCCCACGCGTGCCATCTGCCTGACGGCGTCCTTGAACTCCTTCCCGCCCTGCGTGTTCAGCACGTCCAGGAGCTGCGGGACCAGCTGGTCCTCCTCATCCAGTCGGGTGAGGTAGGCCAGGCAGGAGGCGGAGACGACGTCCACATCGTGACGGCGCAGGGTCCTCACCGCATCCAAGGCGGACCTCTCTCCCACTCTTCCCAGCAGGAGGACGGTCTCGGAGCGGATGCGGGGGTCGGAGTGCTCCAGCTGCTTCAGCAGCAGGTCCGCGAAGCGGGCGTCGTAGTGGTTCTGCAGCCAGCGGTCGTCGGCGACCGCGCCCTTCCTGCCGCTGAGGACGAAATCGACCCCGTCCAGCAGTCTGCCCATATACTCCACCCGCGATGCGGACCTCTTAGAAGACATGTGATACCCGTCCCGGCGAGGTTCCGGATGGATTTATTTATTTCGGGGGCTATGGTCGGCCAATGAGTCTCCCTCGCAGCACCACCATCATAATCACTGCGTTATTGGTTGGCGTTGCGATATTCGTTGGAGCCCCCATCCTCTACGACTGGGACAGCGATGGCGACGGCATACCGGATCGCATGGACCTGTATCCCAACGACAGGGACAATGATGGGATACCCGACAAGCAGGACTTCTTCCCGGACTATGACGGGGCGCTGCGGATAGTCGTGGAGGAGTTCATACTTCTCAGCGGGTCTTCTAACCTCGAAGTGACTCTGACGGTGCAGCTTGATGGCGCGGACCACATTCTCGCTAGCAAGCTGGTCAAGCCAGGGGAGCCAGTCGAGGCCATGGGGGAACTTCTCCTCGACATCCCGGATGACAGGGGAGTCGGCCAGCTCATCTTCAAGGCTCAAAGGTCCTCTCTCCTAGGGATGCAGATCTCTGACCTGTATCTAGGGGCGTCTGAAAAGTCCTGGACGGTCCTTTACACTGCAACCCCTCGCCTCAATCTCTTCGTTCAGAATGCGGAGGAAGGGGTGGACATTCACCTGAAGCTCAGCATCAAGGCCTCCCCCATGGTTCTGAAGAGGACCTTCTCATGGGACCTCGCCGGGCAGTCTTACAGCTTGGACACGGAGATTGAGAATCATCGCTACTTCTTCTACCGGGCCCACGACATCCCCCGCCATTACGTCAGTGCGGAGGCGACCATCGACTACCTACGGCCCAATGAGCCGATCATAGTCGATCTGGTTCACAAGCTGGAGGCCATGTCCTCCGGCTGGACTGACGAGAGAAGGGCGATGCTGGCGATCAGCATGGTTCAGCACATCACTTACGAAACGGACATGGAAGTGCACGGCGTCAATGAGTACTGGAACTTCCCGCTGGAGACTCTCTATCTGGGGAAGGGAGACTGCGAGGACACCGTCCTCCTGAGCATGATACTGCTCCATCACATGGGCTTCGACACCGCCATGCTGGTCTATTTCCCCGAGGTCGGGGAGGGACATGCGGCGCTGGGGCTGGTGATGGATGAGGTGAGCGGTTCAGAATACTGGTACAACGGCGTGAAGTACCTCTATGTGGAGACCACCAACACGCTGGGAATTGGGGTGCTGCCCAGCGCAGAGGAGAATCCCTTCATCGAGGTGAGCCCCATCGTGATTCCATTCCCAGCGAAGCAGGCGCTTCCCTGGGCCCCATGACCTGGCCGTAACGGCCCTGAGGAAAGTTCTCCCTCACTCCGCGGGCTCGAACTCGTCCTTCCCGACGTAGCAGATCGGGCAAACCCAATCCTCGGGCAGGTCCGCGAAGGAGGTCTCTGGCTCGATGCCGTTGTCGGGGTCACCCTCCGCAGGGTCGTAGACGTAGCCACAGGCTTTACAGACGTATTTCATTTCTTCAGTCCTCCTTTGCCAGCCAAGCGGCGGCGACTTTCTCTCCGAAGGCCACAGCCTCCTTGCGGGCGTCCTGGTCGGGCATCCAGAGGGCCCTCAGGCCCTCGTCGAGAAGCTCGAACCCGGCGCCCTCCATGGCGGCGCCGATCTGCTTGACCGACTCGCCGCTCCAGCCGTAGCAGCCGAAGGCGGCGGCCTTCTTGCCCTTGAAGCGCAGAGCCTTGAGCATGTGTATGAATCCCGCCACGCTGTGGAGCATGCTGTTGCCCATGGTGGGGGAGCCCACCAGAACGGCCTTGGAGCGGAAGACCTCGGTCGCCACGTCGTTGAGGTCGCTCTTGGCCAGGTGGTAGAGCTTGACCACGGTGTCCGGGTCGGCGAGGGAGACGCCCTCGGCGATCCTCTCGGCCAGGGCCTTGGTGCCGTTCCACATGCTGTCGTAGACGATGGTCACCTGGTCCTCCTGATAGTCATCAGCCCACTCGGAGTATCTCTGCACGATCTGCATGGGGTCGTCCCTCCAGATCACCCCGTGGCTGGTGGCGATCATGTCTATGGGCAGACCGAGCTCGGTGATCTCCTTCAGCTTCCGGCGCAGGTTGGCGCTGAAGGGGGTGAGGATGTTGGCGTAGTACTTGATTGACTCCTCGTAGAGCTCGCAGCGGTCCACCTCGTCGTTGAAGAGCTTCTCGGTGGCCAGGTGCTGCCCGAAGGCGTCGTTGCTGAAGAGGATGTTGTCTTCAGTGAGGTAGGTGGCCATGCTGTCCGGCCAGTGGAGCATGGTCATCTCCACGAAGACCAGGGACTTGCCGTTGCCGATGTCCACCGTGTCGCCGGTCTTCACCACGCGGAAGTCCCAGTCCTGGTGATACTGCCCCTTCAGGGACTTCACGGCGTTGGCGGTGCAGTATATCGGCACGTCCGGTATGCGCTCCATGAGCTCCGGCAGGGCGCCGCTGTGGTCCACCTCGCCATGGTTCATGACGATGAGGTCGATGTCGTTCAGGTCGACCTCCGCGGCCAGGTTGTCCACGAATTCCCGGGAGAACGGGGTCCAGACGGTGTCGATGAGCACCGTCTTCTCCTCTTGAATCAGATAGGCGTTGTAAGTGGAGCCGCGATGGGTGGAGAGCTCCTCCCCATGGAAGGACTCCAGCTCCCAATCCACCTTTCC